>CAYQQO010000005.1:0-6851 GCA_964420115.1 uncultured Candidatus Saccharibacteria bacterium
CAGTCAAAAGCTAAGATAGTCCGAGAATAGTCATCAAGAATTAAGATTAATTTAGTTTTATTTCCACCCAGCCAATATCCTTCTGTAGTGTCCGTTTGAACCAGATGGCCAAATCTCCCAGCCTCAAACTTTTTAAAGTATCTTTTTTCAATCTTAACTTCCTTGTAAAGATTAGCTTCTATTCTAATTCTTCTGATTGTGGCTGAACTGATTGAAATGCCTTTTTCTTTAAACAAGTCTCTAATGGTCGGATTAGATCTTTGAGGTCTTTGTTGATGAAGATTAATTACTCTTTTTCTCAATTCATCTTTTCTATTCCAACCACCCCTTGTTTTAGGTAAAAGAACATTTGGATCCCAGCTATTAGTTCTTAGTCTTTTTAATAGCCTTTGAACCTGGCGAACGGACAACTCTAGATTAGCGGCTGCGTTGTTTAAAGAAATCAATCCCTTATCAAAGAACCTTAATTGATTGAAACGCTCTTCCAATATTTCTTTGTTCATATTGGCTTAACTCTTGTTCAGTCTTTCAGACGACACTGAATTAACTTTATCAAATACGACACATTGCTGAAAGCTAACTAGTGACATTTTAACTGAAAGCCAACATTTGGTCTTGACGTAAATCAAGTAATAATATAGGATACGATGTCAGATCAGGTGGTCTGATTTTTTCGTTCTTTTTCAAACAAAAACCAACCCACAACCCGAAGGAGGTGAGATTGTGAAGGGTATTTGCGACTCTTGTGGACAGAAAAGAACTGTTCACATAAATCGGAAGTCCGTCAAAGCGATTTGCAGTGTGTGCTACCAACGGAGCAAGGTCGGCAAGTGTGCCGATTGCAAGGAGACAAAAGTCGTCCAAGCTCTCGGACTCTGCTACGGTTGCTACCAACGTCAACGGCGCGCCAGCATGGCCGCCCGTCCCGCCTAGGATATTTTCATCAAGTCCCAGGCGGGACTTTTCTTTTTTGGTAGCAACCAAATTTGAAAATTTCTCTTCAAAAGAATTTATGAAATTTTCAAATTCTTGATATAGTATTGATGTTTTCATAATTCTTGCGCTGCCACTTTTTTGGAAGCCGGAAGCAAGGGCGCGGCGGAATTCCCCCCTTGAACCCCCCTTCTGCCGCGCCCGAGTGCAGGGTTTTCGGAAGTTAGCAAAATGCCACAGGCATTTTGCTCAAAGAAGGTTCGAACTTTATCATAAACATACACCAAGGCTGCATCTATTATTGCTTTTACTTATCCACAGGGTTGCCTGTGGATTTTTATGTTAAAATTTAAAAAAAGAAGTGTTGCTAATAATTAAGGGAGGTGCTTGCTGAATATCACAAGCTTGCTAATTTTAATTAATGGCAACTTATCTTAAGAAAGAAAGGGGGTGAAGAAAATGGTACTTCAGACCTGGGCAGAGGTGATAACTTCTTCTTTGCAATTGCTCTGGGCTGCATTTATTGGCTTTTTGCCTAATCTTTTAGGGGCAATAGTTGTTTTTTTTGTAGGTTGGTTAATTGCTGCTCTTTTAGGCAGGTTAGCCACTCAAGTTATCCGTGTTTTGAGAGTTGACCAGATTTTAGAGCGAATGGGTTTTAAGAAGAGCCTGGAAAGAGCTAATTTACGTTTAGATTCTGGTAAGTTTGTTGGAGAGTTAGTGCGATGGTTTTTTATAGTCGTCTTTTTAATGGCGGCAACCGATATACTGCGCCTACCGCAAGTAACAGGGTTCCTTAAGGAAATCCTTCTTTACATTCCTCAATTAATTGTTGCTGTTCTTATCTTGTTGGTAGCTATTTTGGTGGCTGATTTTTTGCAGCGCTTAGTCAAAGCAAGTGTTGAAGCGGCTAATCTTAAATCAGCTGACTTCTTGGCAGCTGTGGCAAAGTGGGCAGTTTTGATATTTGCTCTTTTAGCTGCCTTGTTGCAGTTAGGCATAGTTCCGGCTTTGATTCAAACAATCTTTACTGGTTTGGTTGCTGCTTTAGCTATCAGTGTTGGTTTGGCTTTCGGCTTGGGGGGGAAAGATATGGCTGCGCAAACGCTTAGCAAGTTGAGGAAGAATATTTCTGGTGAATAATCTTAAAACTTAAAAACGAAGGAAATTTACCGGCAAATTAATTAAGCGGCCTTGACAAGGTTGGCTTGTGGATATATCATAGATATTATGAGTAATATAAAAAGACCACTGGTGAATAAACAAAGCGGTTGAGAGAACTGATGCATTTTCATTTATTCTTCCGAAAAGAAGACCGCTGGACTAGCGGTCTTTTTATAACCCTTTATTCTCTTTTTAAAAGCGCTTAGAGGGTCTGTACTTTGACAATTGAAAGACAATATTTCTGTCATTAAAAAAGTATAGCGGTTACCAAAAAATTCCTAACAATTATGATATTTTGAATATCTAAAAAGTTAGGAGGGTAAATTATAAGGGCCTATGGAGGATGCCTTGACATAAAGAGCCGATGAAGGACGTGGCGTGACTGCGGTAAGCCTCGGGGAGGTGTCTAGCGACCTTTGATCCGGGGGTGTCCGAATGGGGAAACCCGGCGATAATTAAACTATCGTCAGTCCCGGTATTTTTCAATCGGGGCAGGGAACTCGGGGAAGTGAAACATCTCAGTACCCGAAGGAAAGGAAAAAAAGCTTGCGATATTGTAAGCCCATTCCCCAAGTAGCGGCGAGCGAAAAGGGAGAAGCCCAAACCCATTATTATTTGTTTTATTGCAATAATATAGTGGGGGTTGGAAGATTAATAACAATCTGGGGCATCTTCTGTCTTAGCTGGACAGGAGAGGCTTCGGAGGAGATTAAAAAAATAATAAAGGTTGGTTAATTGAATCTTGCTGGGAAGCAGAACCAAAGAGGGTAATAGTCCCGTAAATAAAAACTTCTTTATGCTCCTAGTTATTATCCCGATTTAAAGTCGGGGTCCCGACTTCATTACTTTGGTTTTTTACCAGAGTAATGCGTTGGGATTCTTGAGTACTGTGGGACAATGCTATCTCACAGGAAGCAGGCAGTCCTATACTGCCAAGGCTAAATACTCTTTATGTTCGATAGTGAACCAGTACCGTGAGGGAAAGGTGAAAAGTAGCCCAGTGAGGGCGGTGAAATAGAACCTGAAACCGTAGGCCTACAAAGAGTCGGAGCCCCATTTATGGGGTGACGATGTGCTTTTTGCAGAACGAGCCAACGAGTGTATATAGATGGCTTTGCCTAAGTTCTTTAAGAACGAAGGCCTAGTGAAAGCGAGGGTTAATCGCCCGAATTATGTCGTCTGTATACGACCCGAAACCAAAGCGAGCTAGCCATGGCCAGGATGAATCTCGCAGAGATGCGAGAGGAAGTCCGCACCCACCAGCCGTGCAACACTGGGGGATGAGCTGTGGTTAGAAGTGAAAAGCTAATCGAGCTTGGTAATAGCTGGTTCTTCCCGAAATAGCTTTAGGGCTAGCCCTTGGTCAATGTCTTTAGGGGTAGAGCACTGGATGGAGTAGAGTGGGTTTTCCTATCTACTCCAACCAAACTCCGAATACTAAGGATTTTCTACCAAGGAGTCAGACTGCGGGGGCTAAGCTCCGTGGTCGAAAGGAAAAGAGTCCAGACTGTCGTCTAAGGTCCCTAAATCAAACTAAGTGGAAAAGGAAGTAGGGCTTCTCTGACAGCTAGGAGGTTGGCTTAGAAGCAGCCACCCTTTAAAGAGTGCGTAACAGCTCACTAGTTCAGAGGTTTTGCGCCGAAAATTTAACGGGGCTAAAGTTTGATACCGAAGACACAGCTCCGGCGTATTTTGCGTCGGGGGGTAGGGAAGCGTTCTTTGGGCAATGAAGTCAAATCGCGAGGTTTGGTGGAGACCAAAGAAGTGAGAATGTTGGCATGAGTAACCGCAATCCCGATGAGATATCGGGACGCCGAAAGCCCAAGGTTTCCTTGGCAATGACAATCAGCCAAGGGTTAGGCGGGCCTAAGTTGCTTTCCGTATATTTGCGGGACAGCAGCGATGGACAGACGGTTAATATTCCGTCCCACTTATTAGATAATTCCAATAAGACGGAGAGTAGTATTCTGGGCGTATTATTGGATTTACGTTTACAACATAAGGTTTTCCAAGTGTTGTGAAAATTTCTTTCTTCGGAAAGAAAAATTCGGAAAAGCACTCTTCCAAGAAAATTATTGGCTATACTATCTAATAGGTTCCGTACCGTAAACCGACACAGGTGGGCAGGGCGAGTAGCCCAAGGCGAACGGGTGATTCCTCGTGAAGGAACTCGGCAAAACAGCGTCCGTAAGTTCGCAATAAGGACTGCCCGCAGTAATGCGGGCCGCAGCAAAAGATTCCTGGCGACTGTTTACCAAAAACACAGCTCCCTGCTAACTCGAAAAGAGGATGTATAGGGGGTGACGCCTGACCAATGCCAGAAGGTTAATGGTGGCGGTAGTTGTTTTCTTTTAGAAGATGACCGCTTGATCCTGAAGCCCTGGTGAATGTCGGCCGTAACTATAACGGTCCTAAGGTAGCGAAATTCCTTGACTGCTAATTACAGTCCCGCACGAATGGCGTCACGACTGGGAAACTGTCTCCACGAGGAGCCCGGTGAAAATGCAGTGGGGGTAAAGATGCCCCCTACCTGCGGCAAGACGGAAAGACCCCGGGAGCTTTACTATAGGTTCCCATTGATTTATTGTTTTAGATGCGTAGCATAGCGGGGAGGCTTTGAAACCGCGCTTTCGGGCGTGGCGGAGCCGCCAGTGAAATACCCGCCTTCTGAAATGATAAGTCTAACCTCGCAGTATTGCGGGGGACAGTGAGTGCTGGGTAGTTTTAGTGGGGCGCTAGCCTCCTAAAAAGTAACGGAGGCGTTTATAAGGTCGGCTAGGCCCGGATGGAAATCGGGTTGGTCGTGTAAAGGCACAAGCCGGCTTTACTGCAAGACGGGCATGTCGCGCAGTTGCGAAAGCAGAACTTAGTGAACCGACCGTTGGTTGTAGAACCGCGGGAGATTATCGGATAAAAGCTACTCTAGGGATAACAGGTTAATAGGTCCTAAGAGTCCATATCGACGGACCTGTTTGACACCTCGATGTCGGCTCATCCTATCCTGGTGGTGAAGAAGCTGCCAAGGGTTTGGCTGTTCGCCAATTAAAAGGGTACGCGAGCTGGGTTCAGACCGGCGTGAGCCAGGTTGGTCCCTATCTGCCGTAGGCGTTGATACTTGAGGGATGTCTTCCATTGTACGAGAGGATCCGGAAGAACAAACCTCTGGTCTGCCAGTTGTCCCGCCAGGGGCAATGCTGGGTAGCTATGTTTGGTCGGGATAAGCACTGAAAGCATCTAAGTGCGAAGCCCATCCCAAGATGAGGTATCGTTAAGATTCGTGAAAGATGATCACGTTGATAGGCTCTAGGTGTAAGTCCCGTGAGGGATTGAGCCGAGGAGTACTAATAAATCAAAATTTACCCTCCTAACTTTTTAGATATTTATTGTAATTCAATGTTTTGCTTTCCAGCGAAGCATTAGCAGATGTTGCGCTTTTTTGTAAAAAGCGCAGGTATCTCCGGGCGTAATTTATATTTAAAATCGTATCTAGCTTATGGGGGCTATACTGGTATTGCTCCACCTGTTCCCATTCCGAACACAGAAGTGAAATATGCCGAGGCCGATGATAGTGGCTTTGCCGCGAAAGTAGGTAGCTCCCGTAAGGTGGATGCGATTTTTTAATTGTCGGCCCCTACTTCCCCACCAGAAAGTTCCTGCCTTTATCCAAAAAGATGAATGGAGGATTTTCCCCAATCAGTTCCGCTGGAATGCCGCGGGCTTTAAGCTGTGGCGGGGCTTTACTCTGCTTAGCAAAAGCAATATAATTAAGGTAGATAATATCGACAATATTTAATTTGATGGATAGGCGTATTATAAAACAAATTGTTATTGGTTTAATTTCACTTTTAGTTTTAAGCGGTCTGGTTTTTTTTGTTTATTGGTTGTTTAAACCAGCTCCTTCTTGTTTTGATGGGGTCCAGAATCAAGGAGAGAGAGGGGTTGATTGCGGCGGGCCCTGTTTATCTTGTGATGAATTAAAATTAGAAGATGTAGAGGTATTATGGCTTGAGGCAGTTATCGGGCAGAATGGCTTTTACGATTTAGCTGCCAGAATCAGAAACCCTAATCAGAATTACGGTACTGGGGAATTACCTTATCGTTTTGAACTTTTTGATGATAGAAATAACCTGATAGGGCATTATGATGGTCGGACTTTTATCCTCCCTAATCAGACAAAGTATCTTGTGCAAATAAAAGTGCCGAGCCAAGGAATAGTCAAAAGAGTTGCTCTTGCTTTTGGGGAAATTAAATGGTTAAAACTTAGTGATTACCAGCCGCCCCAGCTGGTTATTAACAATAAAGAATATCATCTTTTGGGTAATGCTGGTTTGGGGTATGGCCAAGCAAGAGCTGTTTTGATAAATAAGAGCAGTTTTGATTATGAGAATGTAGAGGTTGACATATTGCTTTTTGATAAATCAGATAATTTAATTGCTCTTAATAGGACCGAAGTTAATGCGTTATTATCCGACCAGGAACGGGATTTTACTGTGACATGGTTTAAAGAGATTATTGGTCAAGTTGCTTTGGTTGAAATAGAAGCAGAAACTAATATTTTTGATCCAAATAATTTTTTATCAACAAAAGGAGAAGTTCCTGATAGATTTCAGGAGTATTAAAACTTTATAAACCTTAAAAATTAGAACCTGTAACTTTATAAAACCTTATAAATTAAATAGTTTTTATAGCATAAGTGGAGTAAGTGGAGTAAGTGGAGTAAGTGGAGTAAGTGGAGTAAGTGGAGTAAGTGGAGT
>CAYQQO010000005.1:6951-12316 GCA_964420115.1 uncultured Candidatus Saccharibacteria bacterium
AGTGGAGTAAGTGGAGTAAGTGGAGTAAGTGGAGTAAGTGGAGTAAGTGGAGTAATTATTCATTAGCAGGAGTTATGTTTTCCTTGGGGGGGGTGCTTGTGGTTATCTAGGAAAAATAAGGTTAATTTTGGTTTCAGATTCTAAATTTTAAGGTTATGTTTCCGCATCTTAAAAAAACAGACTGGTTTTTAACAGGTGTAGTCCTACTTCTTTCCGGGGTGGGGCTATTAACTATATACAAAATCGGCTCTCCAGAATCGTTCATTTTCTTCAAGAGACAGCTTATTTTTCTCGGGTTTGGTCTTTTGCTGATGTTTTTGATAAGTTTTTCTGACTATCGTATTTTCAAAAATCATTCTTCTGTTTTAATCGCTCTTTATTTGGTTTCTCTATTTGCTTTGGGATTGGTTTTGTTTTCACCAGAGATAAGAGGATCGTCTAGTTGGTTTAAAATAGGATCATTAAGTATTGAGCCGATAGAGTTTGCTAAAATAGTGATTATTTTGCTGTTGGCTAAATTTTTCTCACTGCGGCACATTGAATTATACCGCATTCGCCACATGGTTGCTTCTGGTATATACATTAGTTTGCCGGCGGCTATGGTTCTCTTGCAACCAGACTTTGGTTCGGTTTTGGTTTTGGGCGGCATCTGGTTGGGGATTGTGTTTTTAGCTGGCATTGGCTTGCGTCATTTTATTATTTTAATGCTGCTTGGTCTTATTTTTTTTGGCATTAGTTGGTTTGGAATTTTAGAAGAATACCAAAAGGAAAGAGTTCTTAATTTTCTCAATCCAGAACAAGATCCTTATGGCGGGGGATACCATATCAGTCAATCTTTAATTGCCGTTGGTTCAGGTGGAATATTAGGCCGAGCTCCCGGCGCCAGCACTCAAGCCGGCCTTAAATTTTTACCTGATAAGCATACAGATTTTATTTTCGCCACTTTTGCTGAACAGAGGGGGGTTGTCGGAGTTTTGTTTTTACTTATTTTATTCGGTGTGTTGTTTTGGAGAATTATTAAGATAGCTTTGTTGTCTTCTAATAATTTTTCGCGTCTTTTTGCCAGCGGGATCGCTGTTATGATTTTTATTCAATTGATTATTAACATTGGAATGAATATAGGCATTCTACCGATTACCGGCTTGACTCTGCCGTTTGTTAGTTATGGAGGAAGCAGTTTAGTTAGTACTTTTATAGGAATGGGTATTCTGCAAAGCATTAAAATAAGAAGTTAACCTGTTTTTAGTTGTTGTATTAAGATGATAAAAAACCACGTCCTTCTAGGACGGGTTTTTTATTGTTTTGGTTTATATTTATTTAAAAAAGATCCATTTTCTTTTTAGCTTGTTGGACCCTGCTTAATTCTAATTTTCTTAAAAAACTTTCTATCTGATCTAGTCTATAAAGACGATAATTATTAGCTGGGTTTCTGTATGGTTTTAAAAGTCCTTTCCTATCCCAGTTTCTTAGTGTCAGGGGAGTGACATGAAGAAGTTTAGCCGCTTTTTTAATAGTAATGTATTTCATAGTTTAATTAATATATTATTAATGTTTATATATCTTTATAAATATTTTATATTCTTATAATACCCCAGGTCAAGTGGATAACTTATTATAAATAGGATAATCAATATTATAATTATAGATAAGGAGGTTGTGCGCAAATGGGTATTTCTCTCCTTCTTTGATGTATTAAGGGGATTTTTGAGAAGTCAAAATGTTTATTGGCTTATTTTATATATTTTTGAGAGATTTTTTAACGCCTTATTCGCAGGATAAAGCGCCTTTACATAAATTAAACAATTAATTATCTTGTTTTATTTTAATATTTTAATTTTTGAAGCGTTTGAGCAACGGGGGTTTTTGAATAGTCCATGTCCGCCTGCCGACAGGCAGGGTTTACGCGCCCGGGTTATGCCCTCTATTCGCGTTGGCGAGTAGATATTATTATTTGGTTAGGTTTATTCTTTTGTTGGGGCATATGTATATTTAGTTTAGGCAGGCAGTTATGCAGAGAGCGTCTGCCGTGGTCGGAGTCTTTTATTTGCTGTTTTAATTTTAGTGTTTTTATTTTTCTAAAGATAATAAAACTTTTTATTTTGTAAATTATTTTAATGCAGCTGGGAGAATAGATTAATATTTATTTTTTTATTTTGGTAGGATTAAAAAAAAAGATCATTGTGGATAACCGATAGAGGGAGAATAACTCAAATATTGTATCTGATATCCGATACCTAATAACTCGGCTTATCTAAGCCAAAAATGATACTGAAAAAAATGCCGATATCTATAAATTATAGGTATCCGATATCCACTTGACAGGCATTTGCCCTAAAACTTATAATGGAATTACAAAAGAATATATAAAGTTTTCTGCAGAAAATCATAAGAATTCTTCCAAAGGATTCGTTTTTGATTTTCTGCTTTTTTATTTTCATGTACTGCGAAACATTAAGCCAATGTATTATCCAAGATTTCATTTGGAGCCTGCCAATTCTATGTTTGGTTGCTCCAATTTTGGCTTTGGCTATTTGGCGCAAGGATAAAATTTAAGCAATGAAAGAAAAGAATTACCAACTTAATCCAGCTCAATATATTTCCCTCAAGGAGGCGGCGAACCACTGCTCATATTCACAGGAATATTTGAGCTTGCGCGCCAGACAGGGGAAGTTAAAGTCGGTTAAAGTCGGCCGGAATTGGATGACCACTAAAAAGTGGCTCGATGATTATATTAGCTCAACTCAATATATTTCCCTCAAGGAGGCGGCTAAAATTTCTCCATATTCACAGGAATATTTGAGCTTGCGCGCCAGACAGGGGAAGTTAAAGTCTATTAAATTAAAAGGGAGATGGACTACTACCCATAAGTGGGTTGAAGATTATATCAGCCAAGTCGGAGATGTAAAATTAGGAGAAGAAGAAAAACGCGAGATAACTCCGGGCGATTCATTTGCTGTGTTATTAGAAGAGGGGGCAAAAAAGAAGTTTGCAACAGAGGGGGCGGGGAGAAAGCCCGCAGCAGAGGACGGTCTTTATAAGGAGAAGTTCGGTGAGGTAGAATTGAAAGGCATCGCAGATATTTTAGAAAATAGTATTGGGCGATTTATTGATAAAAGATTATTTCTTCTTGATAAGCTGATTAGCGGGATAGATTATTTATACAAAAAGATATTGTCTTTTTCCCGATACATTGAAACAAATTTATCTCTTTTCAGCGACGGCCTTGAAAAAAGGATTACTTCATTGGCCGCCTTTATTTATAGTAGTGTCCGCCAACCGGCTTTTGCTGTCAGCGGCCTTTTATTGTTTTTTATTATTACAGGCGCTGTATTGTTTTTTAATAATAACGCTCAAAACTATCTATTTGCCCGAGTAGAGCGGATTGTTGACAGCGAAACAAAGTTGTCTGAATCTATTTTAAGGCAGGGAGATGAGTTGATTAATCCAGTGAGCGGTTTTTCTCATAAAAAGTTTATACCAACCGTTAGTAATTTAGCCGGTAAACTTCCGGGTAATATATTTGGCCTTTATTTGAGCGCGGGAGAAGCCGCAGACCATTTTGCTAAAAGTTCATTTAATGTCAGCCAGAAAGTTTTTACTAATTTTTCTTCAATTGATCAAAAAAATGAAGAAGTTAAGGATTTACTAAAAGTAAAAGCTGACAAATTAACACATATAATTCCGGGCGTTGGCGAGGAAGTTTTATTGTTAATTTCTAGCACTACAAGCAATCTACCGGACAAATCAAACCAGCTAAAGGGGGAATTGCGTATTTTAGCTAAAAATTCTATTGGTCAACTCCGGAAAATTCCTCAATTAGCAAAGTTAATTCAAAATAATTTTATAACAGAGGGGAATAAATTGATTGATTGGGCCGGGGATAAAACAGAAACAACTTATTTGACCGCAAAAAAAATTCCTAATTTATTAAAAAAATCACCATTTTATATATCGGTATTCTTATCCGATACAGCTGATGGTTTATCCGATATAGCTGAAAATGTACCCGATACGGGGCAGAAACTGCTTAAAAAAGCAATTTATGGTATTGAGGGATTTGCGGCTGATGTGGGGGGCGGTTTAAGAGTATCGTCTGCTAATTTTTTAAATACTTTTGCTAAAAATGTAAAAGACAAGTTTAATGATACATATACAAAGATAGCGGAGTTATTAATTTCTGGTTATTCGCTGGAAAGAAAAACTGTTTCTGCGCCTATTTCTGCGCCCAAAGAAAAAATAGTTTCTCAGACAGAAAAACCGATTGTCCGGGAAATAACGAAACAGGTGCAAGAAATAGCTCCCAAAATAGTTACTGAAAGAAAAGAAACAACTGAAACCAAGGAAATAACCAAGGAAATAACCAAAGAAAAAGTAATCGAAATCACTCGTGTTAAAGAAACCGTCAAAGATGCAGACTTGACTAAACTCAATAAAGATATCAGTGATCTCTCGCAAAGAATAATTAATCTTTCTAGTCAAATCAGCAGTCGTATTAATTATTCGACTCCTTCGTATGCTCCAGTACATATTCCTTCTTCAGGCATCCAGGTTAGCGGTCACGCCCTTTTATCAACCCTGAATGTTAGCGGAGGGGCGGCTATCGGGGGCTCATTGGCGGTTCTAAAAAACGCTTCTTTTGGCGATTCCTCTGATGACACAACTACTTTTAATGTAAATTCAACCGCTTCCTTTGCTAAAAGCGTTTCTGTTAGTAAAACACTAAGCGCTAATAAACTGAGTATTAGTACTGACGGTTTAATTTCCGGCACTGCTTCAACCAGCGCTCTTTTTGTCCAAGATAACGCTCATATTGGAGGCAATGTGACAATAGACGGTAATGTCACTACCAGTAAATCCTTTGCTTTTACTGACTATATGGGTTGTACATCTCTGGAAACAGACGCCAATGGACTTCTAGTCTGCGGTGTTGACAACACCGGTGGCAGCGGAGGATCCTTGGGCTGGTCATGGGACAACGACAAAGAGCTTCTTACTCGTTCAACAACATCTGAACCAACCTTAGTTGGTGGTTCTTCAACAACTTCTAAAACAGCCATCTTTGAAGTAATTGGCGACACAGAATTAGATAATGTGACAAGCACTAATATCTATATTAGCGGCGATTTAACAGTTGCCACCAGCACCCTTTTAGGAAGCGCCACCACCACCGGCTCCCTCTACATTACAGACGATCTGACGGTTAATTCAGATTTATCTGTTTCTGGAAATATTTCCCTGGCTAATACCACCTCTACAGGAGCTCTCTATGTTGCTAACGACCTAACAGCAGGAGGGGACCTAAGTGTGGCCAACACCACCTCTACCGGCTCAATATATATTACAGACGACTTGGCTGTTAACTCTG
>CAYQQO010000005.1:12416-12624 GCA_964420115.1 uncultured Candidatus Saccharibacteria bacterium
CTCTACCGGCTCAATATATATTACAGACGACTTGGCTGTTAACTCTGACATAACAGTTTCAGGCAATACGTCTCTTGCTAATGCCACTACCACAGGAGGCTTGTATGTCGCTGGCACTGCTTCTACAACAGAGCTTTTTGTTCAGGACAATACTCATATTGGCGGTGATTTAACAATTGACGGCAGCGCGACAACAACCCTTCGCATG
>CAYQQO010000005.1:12724-32018 GCA_964420115.1 uncultured Candidatus Saccharibacteria bacterium
GTTTGTACACGCAAGGAGATGGTCATATTGGCGGTGATTTAACAATTGACGGCAGCGCGACAACAACCCTTCGCATGGTTGTTGGTTCAACTAATCCTACTACTGATGATATTCTGTGGGTCGGCGGCAACGCCTTTTTAACTGGCTATGCTTCTTCAACGACCGGTTTGTACACGCAAGGAGATGGTCATATTGGCGGTGATTTAACAATTGACGGCAGTGCGACAACGACAAGCCGTTTAGTAATAGGCGCTGGTAATCCGACAAACGACGATCTTTTGTGGGTCGGCGGAAAAATGACAATTACTGATTTAATTACCGCAACCTCTACCCAAATACTTGCTACGACAACTGATACAGCCTTGACTGTTAGGCAGGGCTCAACCGGCAATATTGTTGATATAAGGGACGGGGCGGAAAGCGCTTTTCTTATTGCCGACGGCGGCGCGATTACTAGTGTTGCTTCCTCGACCAGCTCAATAATAGGCATGAGGGCTTCTACAACTGATACTCATTTACTTTTTAAGTTGACCGGCTCCGGGCCCCTGGTTAATGTGACTAACAATGCTGATACATCTCTCTTTTATATGAATAATAGTGGCAATATCGGTATTGGGACAACAACGCCGCCATTAGCGCTGACTGTTGACGGAGGAGGAGTTTGTATAGATGACGGGGCTGGTATTTGCGGCGACAAGCAGGGTAATATTGGAACAGGTGATTTATTTGTTGGCAGAGACGCGACAACAACAAGAACTTTTACGGTTGGGACAAGCACCAGAGGAGTCAGGATATATGTTAGCGGCGAGACGACAACAATGGAGTTTTATTAATAATAAAAAAAAATATTTGAGGTTTAAAAATTATGGCTTGGTTGCAAAAAAGTAAAAGTAAAAAAAAGAAAATACTTATTTATATTATTCTTCTTGTTTTTGTTATTGTCGGCAATTATCCAATCACCAGAGGCGCTATAGGCCAAATAATTGATGAAATAACTAGGCCGCCTTCAGTAGAGGAGCCGGATGTTATTGATGGGAAAATAGTTTTAAATTATGGGGCTGACATTGAAGAAACTGGTCCCAGGGAAGGAATTTACCGTACTTATAGTTACCCTAAATATTACAAGGATGATAATGAGGGGTGGCAGAAGATTGATACTAATATTAGAAGCACTTTCCGGCCCGGCTATAACTGGGAAATGACAAGCGGACTTTATAAGGTGTGGATTAAAACAGACGGCACTTTTACTATTAAACACTGGGATGATGAACGGTCTTATCGCTTGTCTGAAATAGTTGCTATAAATGAAGATACCAGCCAAGAGTTAACTGTTAGCAGTGTTAATTTTTCTTCTTTAAAAGCGACAGTTGAGAAAAATTCTATACAGTGGCGGACGCCGGTCGGAATGACGTATAAAATAGAGCTTGGGCACGATCAGGTGCGCGATATAGTGGTACTGCCGGAAAATTTGAAAAATGTCATTAAGAGCTTTGTCAGTGTTGATTGGTCTAATGCTTTTATTGGTTTTAAATATGAAATGTCTGTTGAGCAGGAGGGAGCAACTATAAATTTGCCAAAAGACAAAAGAGGGGGGATTTTCTTTCGTGATATAACAACAGGTAATATTACTCAAAAAATATTACCCGGGACCGTTAAATACGGCGATTACGATCCGGTTTATAAGAGCCATTATGATTCGGGCAGAGTGGGGGATGAAGATAAATTTATCCGCAGGAAAACAATAAAGGACGGGTATTTTTATGACTATGTTCCAGCGGAAGCTTTTGATGAAGACACAACTGAACTTAAATTCAACGATACAAAGACTTTTGGCGACAGGTCTGGTGCGGATTATGCTGGCACACAGGACAACTATTTAAACAAATATACTCCTAATCAGAATAATGGGAGAAGAGATGACCTTCTTGCCGGCAGTTTTAATTTTATTGTTACATCAATATACCGCTCTGTTTTAGCTTTTGATTTAGACGCTTTTGAAGACGCTCATCCTAATGCCGAAGTTACTGCCGCCCAGATAGACGTAACGGTTACAGAAAAAGTAGGAGATAACCAAGATGTCTATGTTTTTGGTCTTTTGCAGGACTATGGCACTCCTTCTGGTGATTGGGATGTAGATGAGGGGACAAGCGACGAAAGCGTTACATCTGGCGAAGTTTGTTGGAATTACAGAAGATATAGCACAGCTGCTTGGAATACCGCTGGCGCTGATAGTGCTAATGCTGGCGTTGACGGGGATGACTCTGGCGATTATGACGGTTCTTATGACCGCAGTTCTGTTGTATATAGCCTTGCTCATGTTACTGGCACAGGAGCGTATACTTTTGAACTTACTCTTTATAGTTCCTTTGGCGTTGACGTTATTCAGACACAATTAGATAACCCGGGGATAAGGTATGGTTTTCTTCTAATAGGTGAAAAGGGATCAGGTCATCATTATGTCAGATTTGCTTCTTCTGAACATGGCACTGCCAGTTATAGGCCCCAGTTGGAGATTACTTATACAGAAGATACATGCGGCTGTCCGACAGGGCAGAATTGGGAAGTCTATAGTTCTGATAATTGTTTTTTGTCTTCTGATTGCGACTTGGACAAAAACACCTTATATTTAATCTGGACGGGTTCTGGTTCTTTTAATATAATTAATGGAGCGACATTATCTCTTAGGAAAATAGAATCAACTTCAACGCCAATTAATGTTGAGTCTTCATCAGGAGTAAAAATTAATTTTAAATGAAAAAGAGAAAAAGAATTATTATCACCATTTCTATCTTTGCCTTTTTGGTGTATTTAGTCACGCAAACAACCATTGGCAAGGATGTAATTTTCCCGATTATTTTTGATGATCAAGGGGGAGAAATAATCGGCGCAGGGGACGTTTCGTCTCTAAGTCTGTCTAATAAATATAACCAAGCAGTAGAAATAAAGGGAAAATATCAATTAGCTGCAAATTCTCTAACGATGGAAGCCAAAGGTGACCCAAAAGACAGGATAGAAGTTATTGTCGGGAGGCAAAATTCACAGAAGTTTACGCCCAATGTTCAATTTTCAAGATGGGATGAAGTTTATTTTAATCTTATTCCTAATTTAAGGGACATACCCGCCGAAGATAAAATTTTGTCTTTTGATAACGACGAAATAAAATTTAATACATCTAAAATTAGCTTTAGGATGTATGATTATACAGAGGGCGAAGGCGGCTATAAGTATATTTGGTATTTGGATGAAAAACCAGCTACTAATAAAGTTGAATTTGCAATAGAAAGCTCAGGTTTGAATTTTTATTATCAACCGTCCTTCAACCAACAGTATCAAGATGGATATTCAGAGGAATTTCAAAAAGAAATAATAGTGTCTGAAACACAAATTAGGGATTTAGACGGGAATGTTTTGGCGGAAAGGCCTGAAAATGTTGTCGGTTCATACGCTGTTTATCACTCCACTAAAGGCAGAATAAATGATAAAGACGGCAAGGATTATAAAGTTGGCAAGGTATTCCATATTTACAGACCTCATATAATAGATGCAGAAGGCAGAGAAACTTGGGGTATATTAAAAATTGGAAACGGGATTTATTCGGTTGAGATACCGCAGGAGTTTCTTGATACAGCGGTTTATCCAATTAAGAGCAATGATACTTTTGGCTATACCTCTGTAGGCGGGTCATATGCTGGTGCAAACAGGCAGTATTATAATCATTTAGGAACATGGGGTGATGATACCGCCGCTATTTCCGGCACGGTGACTACAATTTATGCTTATTCCAAATCTACTTTTGATGGAGACGAGACATTTGAAATCGGCGTTTATGATGAATCAGGCGGAGAGGCTAATAATCTTATAGGGTCTGACACGACTGCTGGTATTAGTGGCGGCGGGTGGGCTTCTAAGGATGTTTCTGCACAAAACTGGAGTATTGCACAAGGGGATGATTATTATGCTGCTTGTTGTTATGTTGGTTGTCCTAGTAGTCCTGTCCCGTATGATGATAATTTAACAGGGGCGACGCTGTATTATGCATCAGGAGGCAGTCTTGATGATCCGTGGGATACAACTGGTGACACCCCATTATCTGACAAGCTTGCTTCATTCTATGTGGAGTATGAGGCGGCTGATTCTTCCTCTGTATCAAATAAAATAAAAGGCGGTTCGCTTAAACTTAAAGGGAAAACTTTAAAAATAAAATAAAGGTGTTATTTTGACTTTTCTGTATTATAGTATCAAGGGGAATGAATGAAGGAAGAAATAGAATCAATTGGATACTAAATATGATTTTTTGATACAGCTACTCATGATAATATTTTTTTAAAAAATCAAAGGTAAAAAATATAAACTAATTAATAGGCAGCTTTAATAATAGCTAAAAAGGAAATATTTTTTGAGCTTTTGTTAAAGCGGGAAATTATGCGAAAAATACTCAACTTAATTATTAAATTATCAATATACGGCCTTGCTTTTTTAGTGCCCCTACTTTGGCTTCCATGGACTGTAGAGGCATATGAACTCAACAAGCAATACTTAATTTTCTTTTTAGTCGGTTTAGCTTTTGCGGCTTGGTTGGCAAAAATGATTTTAGTTAAACAGAAGTTTATTTTTAAGAGAAGTCCATTGGATGTCTGGATTTTGCTTTTTGTAGTAGGCATGGTTTTAGCGGCCTTCTTTTCTCTTGATTCTGTTTCTTCTTGGTTGGGTTTTTATGGCCGTTTTTCTGGAGCAGTTATTATAACGATTGTTTTATCGTTGATGTATTTTATTCTGGTTAATAATATTTCTACTGATAAAGAACGGGAAAGCCTTGCTTTAAAGGGGAAGTTAAGCAAAGGGTTAAATTTGTCATTAAAAAAGATTGTCAATATAATTTTATTGTCCAGCTCTTTGGTAATGCTTATTGGTTATCTTTCTGTTTTTGGATTTTGGAGCAGGTTTTCCGGCTTGCCTACGGTAATGAACTTAAAGTCATTTAATCCCATTTCTGGTTCTCTTGAGGGTCTTGCTGTTTTTTTAGCCATGGCGGTGAGCTTGGCGGCAGGATTGATGCTTGGCGGGCTATTGGTTGGTAAAAAAGGCGAAAACAAGGATAACCCGCCTAAAAGACAAGGTTTTAAAGGCAGGCAGCTATTCTATTTTATTTATCTTCTTGCCGGGATGGTTCTTCTTGTTATTATTAATTTTTGGCCTGCTTGGCTTTCTCTTGGGGCAACAATGTTGGTATTGCTTATTTTGTCCATTTGGGCTGGTTTGTTTAGAAAGAGGCCCAATTCCTTGACTCTGCCGATTCTTTTATTGGTTGTCTCAATAATCTTTTTAGTTCAGCTTCCAACGAAAACCGGCTTTGTGGAAAATTTACCAGAATTACCTAAAGAAATAATTCTTGATTATAAAACAACTAACACGGTTGTTTGGCAGACTTTTAAGGATCAGCCGGTGTTTGGCACTGGTCAGGGAACTTTTTTTGCTAGTTTTGCTAAACTGAAACCAGCTGAATTTAACGAAAGCGAGTTTTGGAATATTCGCTTTGATAACGGACCAAGCCAAATATTAGAGTATTTTGCCACTATTGGTTTAGTTGGCCTTTTGCCTTATTTGGCTATTATTGTTGTTTTTCTTTTAATTAGCGTTTTTGCTTTTAGAAGGGGGAAAGAAGAAATTGCGATAAGTAAAGAAGCCGGAATAATTTTAGGGCTCTTTTCAGCTTGGCTGGCTGTTTTTGTCGGCCAGTTTGTTTATCAGGAAAAAACAACGCTTAATTTTCTTTTTTGGCTCTTGTTGGCTTTGGTGATTGTTGGTTGGCGGGGAGTGGGGACAATAAAAAACAAGCGCTTGACCTTTTCTTTCAAAAAACTGCCAGAAGTTGGTTTGGTCTTGAATGTTGTTTTGTTGATGTTTGTTTTTGTTTTAGTCGGTTTGTTTTATTTAGGCGGCCGCTTTTATTTGGCTGATATTAAATATGCCAAAACTGTAAAGAGCAGTGATAAATTAATTGAAAATTTAGAAGACGCTGTTAATTTAAATAAATACAGAGAAGCGTATAGAAGAACATTGTCGCAGAAATATTTATTAGGCGCTTGGGCTGAAGCCAGAAAGCCGAAAGAAGAACAGAATATGAATCTTATAAGAACTTTAGCGGCCGGCTCTATTGAGCAAGCCAGAAAAGCGGCTGTTGAAATAAGTCCTAATTTAGTGACAACGCACGAGAATTTAGGAATTATTTATAGAGATTCAAGCGGCTTGATTGGCGGGACTTTGTCTCATGCCTTTAACGCCTTTAAAAAAGCCAGTGATTTAGAGCCGACTAATCCAGTACTCTTCAGGGAGCTTTGCCGTTTGAGTTTGACGCTCCAAGAAAAAGAATGGGAGGAGACAGTTAATTATTGCCAAAAATCCGTTGATCTAAAAGGCAACTATTTGGATGCTCATATACAGTTGGCTTTAATACATGAGAAAAAAGGCGATTTAGAAACAGCAGTCAAGCAAATGGAAGAAGCGTTAAGTAAGCTTAAAGGGGGTAGTTTCCAGCGTGGTTCTGCTTTAGCAAAAGCTGCTACAGAAATATATTTTCAGTTGGGCCGTTTGTATTTTAATCTTGGGCTGATGCATCTTGATAAGGCGATTACTATGTTTGAGCAATCGGTCTTTGTAAGCTTGAAGCCAGATTTGACTCCGCAGTATCCCAATGCTCATTATGCCTTGGGGGTGGCCTATCAGGCCAAAGATAGATTACAGGGGGCCCTTACTCAATTCCAAATTGTTAAAAGATTAGTGCCTAATAATCAGAAAATTGATGAAAAAATTAATCAGATAAAGAGCCAATTAGGGGGAGCAGAAGAAGGGGCAGAATAGACTGCAGAATAATAATTAGGAGTGGTTGAAAAAAGCTATTGACATTTTTTCTTATTTGATTATACTGGTTGTTAGTTAGTTTTTCCGGCCGAAGTCGGACAACAAGTATTTCTGTAGTTATAATTTGAAGTGAGGGGGAAATGAAAACAAGTTTTCATTTTTCTCAAACGGCGAATTAAAAGCTCTGCTTTTAATTATTCTTCGTCGGTAGAAAACTAAGAGACAAAAAGTCCTTTCTTTATTTCAAGAAGAGGGGTTTGTTTTTGTCTATTTCTATATTTTATTTAAAGGGCCGGCTTTCTTTTGTCCGGCTCATGGCTTATATTTAATGGCTGATAATAATGGCTGATAATAATCCTTCTTCAATAAACAAAAAAGCGCTTCGTCAGCGCTTCCTTTATACGGGCGATAAATTAACTGGCAATATTAATAATTTTCAGCTGCCTGATTTAGTTGAATTGCAGAAGAAATCTTATGAGTGGTTCTGGGAGAAGGGTCTTCGCGAGCTTTTTGATGATGTTTCTCCAATAAAAGATTGGGGGAGCAAAGATTTGGAGCTTCATCTTTTAGATTATTACTTGGATGAACCAAAATACAGCGAAGTTGAAGCTAAAGCCCATAATGTTTCCTACGACGCGCCTCTGCATTGCCGTGTTAAGTTAGTTAATAAAAAAACCAAGCAATCCAAAGAGCAGGATATATTTTTAGGTGATTTCCCCGTTATGACTCAACGGGGAACTTTTGTTGTTAACGCGGTAGAAAGGGTGGTTATTTCTCAATTAGTCAGATCAGCCGGCACGTTTTTTACCAGTCAGACGATAAAAGGCCAGCAGCTTTTCGGCGCTAAAGTTATCCCTAATAGAGGAGCTTGGCTGGAATTTGAAACAGACTCAGACAGGGCTATTGGAGTAAAAATTGACAGAAAGAGAAAAGTGCCGGTGACAGCGCTTCTGCGGGCTTTTTACGCTATGAATAGAAAGGACAAAAAGGGGTCATCAGACGAGATAACCGCTGATCGGATTAAAAAACTTTTTGCCGATGTTAATAATGGCGAATTTGATTATATTGAAGAAACTATTAAAAAAGATGTCTCTCAAACTGCTGGACAGGGGTTTGTTGAAATATATAGAAGGATAAGGCCGGATGATTTAGCCACCGAAGACAACGCCCGTTCTTTTATTGAAGCGATGTTTTCTTTGGAAAGATATGATTTGGGCGAAGTCGGCCGCTGGAAAATGGAGCAGAGATTAGTCAAGGGGGAGTTTAAAGAAGATAAAATAAGCCAAGCTGATCGTTTATTGTATTTTGAGGATTTAGTCAAGATTATCAAAGAGATCATCCAGCTTAACAATACTCCCACAGCTAAACCTGATGACATTGATCATTTAGGCAATAGAAGAGTTAGGGCTGTCGGCGAACTTTTACAGAATAAACTAAGGGTTGGCTTAGCCAGAACAGAAAGAATTATCCGCGACAGGATGTCAACATTAGATTTAACTGGCGTTATGCCGGGCCAGTTGATTAACGCTCGGCCTTTTACTGCGGCAGTTAAAGAATTTTTTACAGCTTCCCAGCTTTCCCAGTTTATGGACCAGCATAATCCTTTGGCTGAGTTAGAGCACAAACGTCGCCTTTCGGCAATGGGGCCCGGAGGACTAACAAGAGAAAGAGCCGGTTTTGAGGTGCGTGATGTGCATTCCAGCCACTATGGTCGGATATGTCCTATTGAAACGCCTGAAGGGCCGAATATTGGTCTTGTTGGCCATTTGGCTATTGGCGCCCGCTTGAACGAATATGGCTTTATTGTCGCCCCCTACCGCAAGGTCAAAAACGGCCGTTTAACAAACGAGATTATTTATTTAGACGCCTTGACAGAAGAAAAATACAATATTGCTCATACTGGGGTAAAAACAGACAAGAGGGGGAGGTTGATAGAAAAAGAAGTTGAGGCGCGTATTCATGGTCAGCCAGGGACCATTGCCCGTTCTAAGATTGATTTCATTGATGTTATCCCGCAGCAGCCAATCAGCGTGGCGACTTCGCTGATTCCGTTTTTAGAACATGATGACAGCAACCGGGCTTTAATGGGCTCTAATATGCAAAGACAGGCGGTGGCCTGCTTAAAACCGCAAGCTCCTTTGGTTGGGACAGGGGTTGAAAGAAAAGCGGCCAAAGATTCCGGCCAGCTGATTGCCGCTGAAGAAGACGGCTTGGTTGAAGAGGTTGATGCCAGTCATGTTAAGCTAAAGGTTAAAAACAGCGCCAAAAATAAAAATAATGGCTCTAAAATATATCCGCTTCACTCTTTTGTTAGGACAAACCAATACACCTGCCTTTCGCAGTACCCGCTGGTTAAAAGAGGCCAGCGTATTAAAAAGGGCGATATTTTAGCTGACGGAGCGGCGACTGAAAAAGGCCAATTAGCTTTAGGCCAGAATTTGTTAGTTGCCTTTATGTCATGGCGAGGGAATAATTTTGAGGACGCTGTTATTCTTTCTGAAAAACTGGTCAAAGACGACCGCTTTACTTCTATCCACATAGAGAGCTTTGCTTGCGATGTTCGCGAGACAAAGCTGGGGCCGGAAATTACCACACCGGATATCCCTAATGTTGGTGAAGAGCGGCTCAAAGATTTAGATGAGGAAGGGATTGTCAGAATTGGCGCTGAAGTCGGGCCTAATGATATTTTGGTTGGTAAAATTTCTCCAAAAGGAGAAACGGATTTGACCGCTGAAGAACGGCTCTTGCAGGCAATTTTTGGAGAAAAAGCCAGAGATGTTAAAGATACTTCTTTGCGTCTTCCTCATGGGAAGCGTGGCCGTGTTGTGGCAGTCCAGATATTTTCTAGAGATAAAGGAGATAAATTAGCAGCCGGGGTGATTAAAACAATTCATGTAGAAGTAGCACAACTACGAAAAATTTCAGTCGGTGATAAATTAGCCGGCCGCCACGGCAACAAGGGGGTTATTGCCAAAATACTGCCTGAAGAAGATATGCCCTATTTAGAAGACGGTTGTCCGGTTGATATTGTTTTAAATCCCTTAGGCGTTGCTTCTAGAATGAACATTGGCCAAATTTTAGAAACTCACTTGGGCTGGGCTGTGCAAACTTTGGGTAAGTCAGCGGAAAGCCCTTCTTTGGCCGGTTATAATGAAGCAGATATCAGGGAGGAGTTAGAAAGAGCCAATTTGCCTCAAGACGGCAAGGTTGTAGTTTATGATGGGCGCAGCGGAGAGCCTTACGAGCAGTCGGTAACAGTCGGATATATTTATGTGATGAAACTTTTGCATTTAGTTGAAGATAAAATCCATATGCGTTCCGTTGGTCCTTATTCGTTAATTACTCAACAGCCATTGGGCGGTAAGGCGCAGTTTGGCGGTCAGCGTTTCGGTGAAATGGAAGTTTGGGCCCTTGAAGGGTTTGGTTCTGCTTACACCCTGCAGGAAATGCTGACCATTAAATCGGATGATGTCACTGGCCGGGCTAATACATATGATTCAATTATTCGCGGCAAAGAGATCCAACCGCCTCATTTACCAATTTCATTTAATGTTTTAGTAAGTGAGCTTAAGTCGCTGGGTCTTAATGTTGAAATGGAAGGAGTACAAACCGTCAGCGAAGATGAGGAGGAGGATAATTAAATATGTCTAATAAGGTTTCTGATTTCAAATCAATAAAATTAAAGATCGCTTCTCCGGACGAAATAATGGGGTGGTCATATGGCGAGGTGATTAAACCGGAAACAATTAATTACCGGACCCAAAGAGCCGAGAAAGACGGTCTTTTTTGCGAAAGAATTTTTGGCCCGGAAAAAGATTGGGAGTGTTATTGCGGTAAATATCGTCGTATTCGCTATAAGGGCGTGGTTTGTGACCGCTGTGGGGTTGAGGTAACAAGGGCGGCTGTAAGGCGTGAAAGAATGGGGCATATTTCTTTAGCTGTGCCTGTTTCCCATATTTGGTTTTTGCGGGGAGTTCCTTCCAAGATGGGGCTTATTTTAGATCGCTCTGTTCAGGATTTAGAAAAAGTGGTTTATTTCGCTGGATATATTATTACTAAAATTAATGAAGATGAAAGAGAAAAAGTAATTGATTCCATTAAAAAAGAATACGCTAAAAAACTAAAAGAGATTAAACAGGAAGGCGGCAAAGGCGGCAAGGACGGGAAAGGCGAAGCGACTCTTAGGGAACAAAGAGATACGGCTATTCGCGGGGTAAGGAGCTTGTTTGTCCATCAGATACTTTCAGAAATGGATTATCGCAATTTAAGCATGAGATATGGCCAAGTTTTTGAAGCGGGGACAGGGGCTGAAGCTTTGAGAAATATATTTGAAAATATTAATTTAGAAAAACTGGTTAAAGAACTTAATGAACAAGCCAAAAAAGCTAGTTCTGCTGTAAAGATGAAAATTGCCAAACGGCTTGGTCTGATTGAGGGGATAATTAAGGCGGGGATTAGGCCAGAGTGGATGTTTATGAAAGTGTTGCCGGTAATGCCGCCTGATCTGCGGCCAATGGTCCAATTAGACGGCGGTCGTTACGCAACCTCTGATGTCAACGATCTCTATCGTCGGGTGATTAATCGTAATAATCGTCTGAAAAGATTGATGGAATTAAACGCTCCAGAAGTAATTTGTCGTAATGAAAAAAGAATGCTTCAGGAGGCAGTAGACGCCTTGATTGACAACAGCAGCCGCCACGGGCAGGTGACAGTAGCCGCCTCAACCGGCCAGAAAAGAATGCTTAAATCATTAGCTGATTTTCTTAAGGGGAAGCAGGGGCGTTTCAGACAGAATCTTTTGGGCAAAAGAGTTGATTATTCGGGCCGTTCAGTTATTGTTGTCGGCCCCGAATTAAAACTGAATCAGTGCGGTCTGCCTAAGTATATGGCATTAGAACTTTTTAAGCCGTTTATTATAAACAAGTTAATTGAGCGCGGTTTGGTCCACAATGTTAGGGGGGCCGGCCGGTTAATTGAAGAGGAAACCGATGAAGTTTGGAGTATCCTAGAGGAGGTTATTCAAAACCGCTGTGTTTTATTAAATAGAGCGCCAACATTGCATAGGTTGAGTATTCAGGCATTCCAACCGGTTTTAGTTGAGGGAAGCGCTATTAGAATTCATCCTTTAGTTTGCCGGGCTTTTAATGCCGACTTCGACGGCGACCAAATGGCCGTCCATCTGCCTCTTTCCCAAACAGCTCAAAAAGAAGCTAAAGAAATTATGCTTTCTTCTGTTAATCTGCTTAAGCCGGCTACCGGGGATCCGGTGACTATTCCTACTCAAGATATGGTCTTGGGTTGTTATTGGATGACAAGAATTGAAGATGGTCTTTTAGGCGAGGGTAAAATTTTTACTAGTCCGGAAGAGGCATTGTTGGCAAAGCACTTTAACTATGTACATTTAAAAGCAAGAATCAAAGTGAGAATGCCTAATCTTGTTTTTAACGATCCAGAGCAGGACAGAAAAACCGAGAAAGAGACGGAAGAAGGCAAAAACAAAGAAGATGATGGCAGTGATGATGGCAACTTGGTTGAAACATCAGTTGGCCGATTGATTTTTAATGAGCCGCTGGCTGAAGAAATCGGTTTTATAAACAGAACAATGAATTCCCGCCAGTTGCGGAAACTTGTTTCAGAGCTTATTGAAAAATGCGGCATTGAGAAAACAGCTGTTATATTAGACCGCGTTAAAAGAATGGGCTTTAAATATGCTTCTAATTCAGGAATTAGCTGGGGGATGGGCGACTTAATTATCCCCAAAGAAAAAAAAGAATGGCTTAAAGAAGCGCACAAAGAAGTTGATATTGTCCAGAGGCAGTATGAAGACGGGCTTTTAACTGAGAGCGAAAGGAAATCGCGAGTGGTTTCTATTTGGCTTAATGTGACAGAGAAAATAGCCAGACAGACGGCCAAAAGTTTGGATGAAAAGGGTTCTGTTTTTAATATTTTTGATTCTGGGGCAAGGGGGTCCTGGGGGCAATTAACCCAAATGACCGGCATGAAGGGTCTGGTTATTAATCCTTCCGGCGAAATTATTGAACTGCCGATTAGAAGTTCTTATAAAGAGGGGTTTAATGTTTTGGAGTATTTTATTTCTACCCATGGCGGACGGAAAGGAATGGCTGATACCGCTTTAAAAACAGCAACAGCCGGATATTTGACGCGGCGCTTGGTTGATGTCTGTCAGGATGTGGTTATCAGAGAGGCGGATTGCGGCGATAAAAAAGGCATTTATGTCTATCGTGAAGACGAAGAGAATATGGGCAATTTTATGGCTTCTCGCTTGGTCGGCCGCACTTCGTTGGAAACAATCAGAGGCGCTGTTGATTTATCCGGCAAAAAGGCAAGCGCTACCGGCAAAAAGGCAAGCGCTAAGAGAAAAGAAGAAACTATTGTCAAAAGCGGTCATTTAATTGGTAAGGAAGCGGCTAAAAAACTTAATGAGCTTGGCCTTGAAAAGATTAGAGTCAGGTCGGTTATTTCCTGCCAAGCCGGCGACGGTGTTTGCCAGAAGTGTTATGGTTATGATTTGGGCAGGAATAAATTGATAAAATTGGGCGAAGCAGTCGGCATTGTCACAGCTCAAGCTATCGGCGAACCAGGAACGCAATTAACGCTTCGCACTTTTCATACTGGCGGAGTGGCCGGCGGTCAGGATATTACCCAAGGTCTTCCCAGAGTAGAAGAAATTTTTGAAGCAAGGTCTCCCAGGGGCAAAACTGTCATATCAGAAGTTGATGGCCGGGTCAAAAATATAATTGAGAAAAACAGTCAGCGCGTTATCCAGATTGCGCCGGCTAAAACCACTAAAAGCAAATCGGCTCCTGCTAAAAAAGACAATAAAAAATTAGTGGAATACAACATTCCTTTTGGTTTAGCTTTGCAGGTTGATAAGGGAGATTTAGTCGGCCGCGGCCAACAACTTTGCGAAGGCCATGTTGATTTGAAAGATTTGTACAAAGTGGCTGGTCAAGAAGCGGTCCAAAGGTATATAATAAAAGAGGTGCAACAGATTTATACTTTTGCCGGAGAAAATATTGATGATAAACATATTGAGATGATTATTCGTCAGATGTTTTCGCGCGTTAAAGTTAAAGATCCTGGCTCAACCAATCTTTTTGCTGGACAAATAGTTGAACAGAACCACTTTAATAAAGAAAATGAGAAGGTTTTTAAAAAGGACTCTGCTAAAGGAGGTAAGAGAAAGCCGGCCCTTGGCCAAGTTCTCCTTTTAGGTATTACTAAAGTTTCTTTGACTACTGAAAGTTTTCTTTCAGCCGCTTCCTTCCAGGAAACAGCTCGTGTTCTAATTGACGCGGCTATTTTAGGCAAGAAGGATAATTTGAAGGGGTTGAAAGAAAACGTAATTATTGGCAAACTAATACCAGCGGGCACAGGACTTAAATAATAAGGGGTTCAAGGAGCTCATCTCTTTACTGCAAGTCCCTTTGGGAAAATAAATAAGTTTTTCCTTCGCGGCGCAAACAACATCTCTGTTGCATCCATTGCATTCATGCTTTTTGGTTTATTTTAAAAACGCAGAAGTATGCTTATTATATCAATTAGTGACGAGCGGTAATTATCAGCGGGTTTGTCTGTTTCTGGCAATCTTTCCTGCTGATTGTTTACTGGTGGCTAATCGTGAGTAAAGCTAAAAAGCTTTTGAAAAAAAAAGACAAGGGCAAGGATAAAAAGAAATCATCCCTTCGTCAGGAAACTAAAAGAAGTATTTTGGCTATTGTTTTTTTTGTCTTAGCTGTTTTAAGTTTCTTTAGTTTTTTTAACCAAGCTGGCCTTTTTGGTCAGTATTTTTTAATGGCTGGTCAGTGGCTTTTCGGCTTTGGTTTTTTTCTTGTTTCTCTCGCTTTTATTCTTATCGGCCTTTCTATATTATTTCCTCGTTTTAGAGGGGGCGAACGGCCTGTCTATAGGGCAATTTTTATTGGCTCTTTGTTATTTATCTTAAGTATTTTAGGTCTTTTCCATATTTTCAGCGCAGGCGCTGGCAGCGGTTTTTTGCCAGCCGCAGGCGGATATATCGGTCTTTTAGTCGGTTATCCCTTGCTTAAGTTCCTTAATATTTGGGCTAGTTTAGTGGTTTTATTCGCTCTTGTTATTATTTCTGTTTTAATCACTTTTAATATATCTTTGAAAATTCCTTCTAAAAAAGATAAAGAAGACCCCTTAATGCAAGAAAAGAGCTCTTTGCCGGGAGAGAAGAAAAAAGGCCTTTTTAGCCGATTTAAGAGCAAAATAAGGGAGGAAATAGAAAGGGGTAAAGATAAGAAATTAAAGAAAAGTCATCAAGAGCAGCTAACCGGCCGGCCAGCTCAAGAAAATGACATCTTAATAGGCCATGAAAAAAAAGTTGTTGCCGCAGTGTCTTCCAGTAGAGTTAAAACAGGCAGGGGGGATAAATCACTAGTTGCCGGCCAGATAAAAAAGACGGACAAAAATTTCAAACTGCCTTCAGTTGAGTTTTTGGAGAAAGATAAAGGCCAGCCGACAAGCGGTGATATTAAGGCCAATATAAATATTATTAAAAGAACATTGGAAAATTTTGGCATAGAAGTGGAAATGGCTGAAGTAAATGTCGGTCCAACAGTAACGCAATATACTTTGAGGCCGGCCCAAGGGGTAAAGTTAGCGAAAATTACCTCCCTCCACAATGATTTAGCGTTAGCTCTGGCCGCTCATCCCCTAAGGATTGAAGCGCCTATCCCTGGACGTTCGCTGGTTGGCGTTGAAATTCCTAATCGCTCAATGGTTTCTGTTCGTTTGGGAAGTTTGCTGGAAAGGCCGACATTTAAGGAATCGCCTTCTCCTTTGACTTTTGCCTTGGGCCGTGATGTGGCTGGCGGTCCTATGTATGCTGATTTATGTCAAATGCCTCATTTGTTAGTGGCCGGGGCAACCGGCACTGGCAAAACAATTGCTTTAAACAATATACTTTTAAGTTTGTTTTATAGAAACACTCCTGATGATTTAAAGATTATTATGATTGATCCTAAAAGAGTGGAGTTTACTTTGTATAATTCTGTCCCTCACTTGCTATCGCCTGTTATTGTAGAGCCGGATAAGGCGATTGGCGCTTTGCGCTGGGCAATCAGCGAAATGGAAGAGCGTTTTGGGATTTTACAGGAAGCAGGCAAACGGGATATTGCCGGTTATAACAAGGGCGCTTCTGATGAGCAACGCTTGCCATATGTTGTTATTGTTATAGACGAGTTGGCTGATTTAATGTCTTCGCAGGGAAGAGAAGTAGAGGCGGCTATTATTAGATTGGCTCAAATGGCCAGAGCAGTTGGCATTCATTTAATTGTTTCTACCCAACGTCCTTCAGTTGAAGTTATTACCGGGCTGATTAAGGCTAATATTACATCAAGGATGGCTTTTCAGGTAGCTTCACAAATTGATTCCAGGACAATTCTGGATATGGCCGGAGCAGAAAAATTATTAGGCAACGGCGATATGCTCTTTTTAGCAGGTAATTCAGCCAAGCCGCGGCGTCTGCAGGGGGCTTATGTTTCTGAAAAAGAAGTAAAGAAAACAGTTGAATACTTGAAAGAGTTAGGAGAGCCGGATTATAATGAGGAGGTGGCTTCTGCCCAGTTGGCTCGGGCTGATTCTGTTTCATCTCTTGATTTTTCATCGGCCGGCGATTCAGACGATGATTTGGCCGATGAGGCAAAAAAAGTGGTTTTTCAGGCAGGTAAAGCGTCAGCTTCGCTCTTGCAAAGACGCTTAAGAATTGGCTATGCCCGGGCAGCCCGGCTCTTGGATATTTTGGAGAAAAAAGGAGTAGTTGGTCCGGCTGACGGGGCTAAACCAAGGGATGTCTATGTTGATCAAGGGGAGGAAAGAGAATTTTAACCAACAGCTATTATGGCTAAGAAAAAAACAGCGGGGGGGGAAAATGATAAAATAAAAATATTAGAAGCAACAGTGGACGAAATTAAGGGGCGTTTTGGCGAGGGCTCCATTATGAAATTGGGCGAAGCCCGTCGGGTAAATGTAGAAGCTATCCCAAGCGGCTCAATTTCGCTTGATTTGGCTTTAGGCGTCGGCGGCTTTCCCAAAGGCAGAATTATTGAAATTTACGGGCTGGAATCAAGCGGCAAAAGTACTTTAGCCCTTCACGCTATTTCTAAAGTGCAAAAAAGGGGCGGGCTGGCCGCTTTTATTGACGCTGAACACGCTCTGGATCCGGAATATGCCAAAAGGATTGGTGTCAAAATTAACGATTTGCTTATTTCACAGCCCGACACAGGCGAACAGGCCTTAGAAATTTTAGAAAGTTTGGTTCGTTCCGGGGCGGTGGATTTGGTTGTTGTTGATTCAGTAGCCGCTTTGACTCCACGGGTGGAAATTGAAGGGGAGATGGGCCAGCAGCATATCGGCCTTCAGGCGCGGCTTATGAGTCAAGCATTAAGAAAGTTGACCGCTATTGTCAATAAAAGCAACACGGCGGTTATTTTTATTAACCAAATTAGGATGAAAATAGGAATAATGTTCGGCAATCCAGAAGAAACTCCGGGCGGCAAGGCATTAAAATTTTATTCATCTGTCAGGTTGGAACTGCGGCGGGCCGCTCAAATAAAGCAGGGAGAGCAGATTATTGGCAATCGCATTAAGGCGAAAGTAGTCAAAAACAAGGTCGCCCCTCCGTTTAGGCAGACAGAATTTGATATTTTTTACAACGAAGGGATTTCTCGGCTGGCAGATGTTTTAAATACAGGTTTAAGGCTGGGGATAGTTACTCGCAGCGGAGCTTGGTTTAATTATGGGCAGAAAAAACTCGGTCAGGGGGTTGAAGCGTCTAAGGTTTTTCTAAAAGAAAATCCCCGCATAACTACGGAGATTATCAGGGGCATAAAAAAGGCGGTAAAAGCACAGCTTTAATTATCGTAAGTATTTTCCGAAGATTTCCTTAAAGATTTAACTTTTGGGGAAAGTTTCGGAGAGAGTTATCTATTGGTGAAAGGAAGAAGCCCCATAATGCGGGCTCTTTTTATTGCTTTGGCCGTCGCTCTTTGGTGTTTAGTGCACAAGCCGGTTCTTCTTGGAGAAAGGATTTTTGCCTGTCCTGAAATAAACCGACGCAAAAGGTCAGTGTTTTGATGGTTGATTTCTTTAATTTTTTCTTGGCAAAAATAGCAATTTTTCATTAATTTTTTAAATATTTTAAAATTGTCTTTGTGATTACTTTCGCTGTTAAAAGGGGATATCTTTGATATCTACTTCATCGTTTTCGCTATTTTCTTTTTTGTCGGTTTCTCCCTGTTTTTGCGGAATAGATTCTTCTGTTTCAATAACGGGAATTTCTTCTTGAGAAATATTTGTCTGTCCAGACGGCGCTCCCTCGTTTGGTTCTTCTTTCCTTTCTGTTGACCTTTCTGCTGAGCCGCTTCGCGGGCCCATTTGCATATTATCAGCGACAACTTCGGTGCGATATCTTCTGTTTCCGTCTTTGTCCTGCCAGGAGCGTGTTTGGATGCGGCCCTCAATTAAAACCAGCTGTCCTTTATTTAAATAGCGAGAACAGATTTCAGCCAGTTTGCCAAAAGCAACCACATTGTGGAATTCAGCGGCTTCTTGGCGGTTGCCGCTTTGATCTGTCCAAAAGCGGTTAGTGGCGATAGCAAAAGAGGCGACAGACTGCCCGGAGGGGAGATTTCTCGTTTCTGGATCGCGGGTTAAGTTTCCGGCAATTATAATTTTATTAAAATTCATAGTATTGGCGGGCAATGGGTTGCGCCTTTTTGGCAGGAAATTGCCCGTTGTTTATTTTTTATTCACCTAATATTTCTTCTAATTTTTTGTCTAATTCCTCTAACTTTGTCTTTCCTTTTTCTTCTCTTTTTGGCTCTGGTTCTTTGTTGGTTTCTTTTTTATCAGTTTCTTTTGCCAGTGGGGTCTGCTGTGATGGCAGGGGCTCTATTTTTTCAACTATTTTCTGGTCAATTGTTTCTTTGGCTGGTTTCTTTATTGCTTCTTTGAAAATTTTTCTTCCCGGGGCAAAACTTTCTGTTTTTGCCGCTTTTTGGCTCTTTAACATAAAGCGGATGATTTCATTATTAAGATTTAAATAATCAGTTAGTTCTTTGGCCGCTGAAGCAGGCAGTGAAAAATTTAAATTACAATAAATACCCTCACTGTTTTTTTGTATAAGGTAAGATAGTTTTTTGATTTGGCCTTCATTTTCTTTTTCCTCTTGGGAAATTTTTCCTTCTTTATCGGTTATCCATTTTTTAATCTGTTCAACAACTTGGCTGGTTTTTTCTTGGCTGATAGTTGGAGGCAGAATAATGTTTAATTGGTAGGATTTGCTTTCTTCAGGCATATACAGAATAATAGCAGAGAGAAAAGCGAAGGTCAAGGAATTGTATCCGTCCATAACATATTGGACTTTTTAGGTGATATAAAATTATCAATA
>CAYQQO010000006.1:0-26849 GCA_964420115.1 uncultured Candidatus Saccharibacteria bacterium
ATTATTGATAATTTTATATCACCTAAAAAGTCCAATATGTTATGGACGGATACAGGCAATTGACGAAGAGTGTTTTGTTGGGATATAATAAAAAAGGAGGTTGCGCCCGTAGCTCAATTGGATAGAGCGTGTGGCTTCGGACCACAAGGTTTGCACGTTCGAGTCGTGCCGGGCGCGCATAAAAAATAATTAAAAAATAAAAATATGTTAGAATTGTATCAATTTGAAAGATGTCCTTACGGGCAGAAAGTTAGGCAAAAATTAACCGAGCTTGATCTTGACTGGATTTCACGAACCGCTCCGAAGGGGAGTAAAAACAGAAAAAAATTATTGGAGCTTGGCGGCAAAGAGCAAGTCCCCTTTTTGGTTGATTCTGAAAAGGGGGTTAAAATGTATGAGTCAGATGATATTATTGCTTATTTAGAAAAAGAGTACGGAGGCGAATAATTAAAATATTTTTTTAAAGCGAAGAAAGCTTGTCTTGCTGATTGGGATGGGCTTTTTCTTTTTTCTATACATTGCTTTTAGAATATGATAAAATTTTTATATATGGCTAAATTCAGCGGGTATAATTCAGAATACAAACTTGCCCTAGAAAAGATACGTCTTAATTTGAAGATGAGAAAGTGGGTGATAACTTTTTTTGTTGTTTTTACTATTTTAAATAAGCTTTTTTTGGGAGTGAATTTAAGTTGGTTATTGATTGGCCTTGTTGGCTGGATGGCTTTTTCCAGTTTTGTTTATGATTATTTATTAACAAGAAGAATTGCTCTTTACAAACCGGCCAGATTGGAACCTTATTATTTTTTCTATATGTCATTTGATGTTTTTGTAATGGCGGCAATAATATTTTTACTGGGCGGCCTTGGTTGGATAGGGTTTATCTTCTATATGTATTATCTTGTTTTTATTTATGAGTTTTATGGGCCGAGATTTATCAGTTTCTTTATTACTTTTTTAGTTGTTCTTAATATTATTATTGTTTCATTGGTTGATTATTTCGGCCTTGTCCCTCACTTCTATATATTTACAGAAGTAGAGCCAGTCCAAGCTTATGCTAATTTTAAATTTGTCTATTTTTCAATCGCAATCCTTATTTCCTCTTTTCTTTGGCTGGCCTATTATGCCAGTGTCCCGGCCAACTGGCTGAGAAAAAGAAATGATGATCTTAAAAGCGTCAGAGAAGAACTGGAACAGGTTAATATCAGATTAAAGGCCCTTGATAAAGTTAAATCAGAATTTCTTTCTATGGCCGCTCATCAGCTGAGAACTCCATTGGCAGCTATTAAATGGAGTTTGAGTATGTTTAAAGACAGCGCTAAGAGGCAATTGGACAATTCGCAGATAGCCATGCTGGATAAAGCATATCGGGCCAATGAAAGATTAGTTAATTTGGTTAACGATTTATTAAATGTTTCAAGAATTGAGGAGGGGAGAATGAGTTACGAGCTTGAAAGGATTAATTTGGTTGATTTTTTGGACAAGACATCTAAAGATTTTTGTCCGCAGTGTGACGCTATCGGCGTTAAATTTTCCTTTAAGGGAGTGCCGGAAGGGAAAGAATATTTTGCCAATCTTGATAAAGAAAAATTCAGATTAGCCCTGCAGAATATAGTGGACAACGCTATTAGGTATAATAGGCCCGGAGGGAGGGTTGATATTGCCGTTGAAGAAGAGAAGGATTTTTACCGCATTATTGTTGCTGATACAGGAATAGGTATTCCATCAGAACAGCAAAGTCAGCTTTTTGAGAAGTTTTTCAGAGCCAGCAATGCCAGAAAGACAGATATTGAGGGAACGGGCTTGGGGCTTTTTATTGCTAAGGCGATTGTAAAAGAACATGGCGGGGAAATTAGTTTTACTTCCAAAGAAGGTCAGGGGACAACCTTTGTGATTTCTTTGCCCAAAGAGGAGAAAAAAGAAGACAAAGAAGATAAATAACTGGAAATTTCAAAAAAGATATGATAAGCTGTGGCGTAAGCGCCGTTAGCTCAGCTGGTAGAGCAGTTGGCTCTTAACCAATTGGTCGGGGGTTCGAGTCCCTCACGGCGCACAAGAATAAAAACATTCCACCCGGGTGGAATGTTTTTATTCTTGGTGCTCAATTCTAAACCTTGCACGAACCCATTTTGAGCGGAGCGGAGTGCGTATGCGTTCCCCGCACTTCTGCTTTGCAGAAGCACCACGCTTCGCGTGGTGGCGCGTAGCATGCGGGGAACGCTGGGGAACGCTAGTGATTACGATTTTGGAAATAGGTTCTGATTTGGTAGAATAAACGCACCAAAAAATTCGGGGGAATAAAAACTATTTTTAAAAAGAGGAATCTTTTTACAAAGGGCAATTATTTGCTTTTTTAATTTTTTATGCTACAATAATTATGGCTTATGTTAAAACCAACAAAGAAATCAAAAATAATTAAGGATCATAAGATCCACGAAAAAGACACTGGCTCTTCAGATGTCCAAATTGCTATTTTTACCAAGCAGATTGAGGAGCTGGCCAAGCATTTAAAAAAACATCCCAAAGACAACCATTCAAGAAGGGGTCTTTTGAAAATGGTGGCTAAAAGGAAGAAGCTGCTTGATTTTTTAAGGGGGGAGGATGAAAAAAGGTATAATAAAGTTATTAAAAAATTAGGTTTGAAAAAATAATGTCTATAGTTAAACATAAAGAACAAAGAGTGGCTGTCTTGATGGATATCCAAAATATGTATCATTCAGCCAAGAATCTTTATGGAGCGCGGGTTAATTTTAACGAAGTTTTAAAAACTGCTGTGGCTGGCAGAAAATTAGTCAGGGCCATTGGTTATGTTATTAAAACAGAAACAGGGGAAGAAAAGCTTTTTTTTGAAGCTTTGACTAAAATAGGCATTGAAACAAAAGTTAAGGACTTGCAGATATTTTACGGAGGGATGAAAAAGGCCGATTGGGATGTAGGGCTTACTGTTGACGCTATCAAATTATCAAGCCAATTAGACGCTATAGTTTTAGTCACTGGAGACGGAGATTTTATGCCCTTGGTTGAGTATTTGAAAAGCTTGGGCAGACAGATAGAGGTTATCGCCTTTGGCAAAAGCGCTTCTTCAAAATTAAGAGAAATAGCAGATGATTTTGTTGATTTAAGTGAAAATACAGCTAAATATTTGTTGAAAAAAGAAGGATTTTAAAATAATTAAAAGTCTCAAGCTCGGTATTGTTTTTAAGGTATTTCGTTTAGGTTTTTGGCCGGGATAGAGCTGGCCAGCAACCTGTACGAAATCTTATAGCGTTGCCAGCAAGGGATATTATAATATGACTCCTAAACAATTTAAGACAGATTGGGGCGGTCGGGAGCTGGCTGTTGAAGTCGGCCGTTTGGCCGGCCAAGCCAATGGTTCTGTTTTGGTTACTTACGGCCAAACAGTTGTTTTGGTAACAGCGGTGATGAGCCGGCATACATTGCCTATTGACTACCTTCCTCTTTCTGTAAACTACGAGGAAAAATATTACGCCGCTGGTAAAATTAAAAGCGGCCGTTTTTTAAAAAGAGAAGGTAGGGCGACTGACGAAGCTGTTTTAACCGGCAGGATGATAGACAGGGCCCTTCGTCCTTGTTTTGACCAAAGGATTAGAAACGATATCCAAGTTGTTTTAACGGTTCTTTCTTTTGACAAGGAAAACGATCCGGACATTCCAGCAATGTTTGGCGCTTCTTTGGCTTTGGCTGTTTCTGATATTCCTTGGGATGGCCCTATTTCCGGCGTGAGAATAGGCAGTTTGTTGAACAAGCAAGACGGAGAAAAAAACAGCTGGCTTTTAAATCCGACATACCAAGCAAGAGAGCAGAGTGATTTTGATATGGTGGCGGCAGGCAAGGAAGAAAGGATAAATATGTTGGAGGGAGATGCCAAGCAAATAGAGGAAGAAAAGCTTCTGTCAGTCATTGAGTTTGCCCAGTCCCAAATAAAGGCCAATGTTAATTTCCAAAAAGAAATTATTAAAGAGGTTGGCAAAAAAAAGAAAGAATTAGAGCTTGATCAGCCGGATGAAGAATTAGTTGAAAGGACAAAAGATTGGCTTGGCGATAAACTGGAAAATGTTCTTTATCAGGAGAAAAAGGCTCATCGGATGGAGGAATTGGGGGATATAGAAAAAGAACTGGTTGATGAGCTGGTTGGCGATGAAATAAGCGAAGAGGCGAAAGAAAAAAGAAAGCAAATTAGTCAAATTTTTGAAAAAGAAATTGATAAAATCGCCCATAAAAATATATTAAAAGCTCCTTTAGGCAAAGAAAAAAGGCCTGATGGCAGAAAACTGGATGAAGTTCGTAAAATTGAGACGCAAATCGGCTTTTTGCCGCGAACCCATGGTTCTGGCTTTTTTGAACGGGGGGAAACCCAAGCTCTTTCTACTGTTACTTTAGGCGCGCCGGGAGAAGGACAGACAATTGAAAGCATGGAAATAGACACTGAAAAGAATTTTATGCACCACTATAATTTTCCCCCTTTTTGCACAGGAGAAGTCGGCGCTATAAGAGGGCCGGGCAGAAGAGAAATTGGCCATGGCTCTTTAGCGGAAAGAGCGTTATCCCGTCTTATGCCCTCAAAAGAAGATTTCCCCTATACTATTAGAATAGTTAGTGAAATTTTATCTTCCAATGGTTCTTCTTCTATGGCTTCTGTCAGCGGGTCAAGCTTAGCTTTGATGGACGCAGGCGTGCCGATTAAGGATCATGTTAGCGGAGTAGCTATGGGGCTAATGATGGAGTCAGTTGATAATTACCGGGTCTTAACGGATATCCAGGGGCCAGAGGATCATCATGGTGATATGGACTGTAAAATTGCCGGGACAAAAAACGGGGTGACAGCAATCCAAATGGATGTTAAAATAGAAGGAGTTACTGTTGATATTTTAAAAAAGGTTTTCGCGCAAGCAAAACAGGGCCGCCTGTACATTATCAAAGAAATGGAAAAGAAGATTGATAAGCCAAAGAAAGAACTTTCTCCTTTAGCCCCGCGCATTTTAACGATAAGAATTAATAAAGACAGAATTAGGGACGTTATTGGTCCGGGCGGGAAAATAATAAATGAAATTATTGACCAGACAGGCGCCAAGATTGATATTGAAGATGACGGGTTGGTTAATATTGCTTCAATAGATGAAGAAGGCGGGCAAAAAGCGTTGGAGTGGGTAAAGAATTTAACGCGTGAAGTAAAAGTTGGTGAAATATTCCAGGGCCGCGTAGTCAAAATCACTGATTTCGGCGCTTTTGTAGAAATTTTGCCCGGCCAAGAAGGACTGGTTCATATTTCAGAATTGGCTCCTTATCGGGTTGATAAAGTGGAGGATGTCGTCAGAACAGGGCAGATTATTCCGGTCAAAGTGAAAAATATTGACGACCAGGGCAGAATTAAATTAAGTTTAAAAGACGCTAAAAAGTAGCTTTGTAAAATAAGGCCTGAAGCTGGCCTAACGAAATATTAATTTTCTTAGGCGTGGGACTTGGAGCGCCTTGTTAAGGAGGGTTTCAAGTTGTTCTAAAAATATTAGGGCAGACCGCTGACAAAAAAGCGGGCAAACAAGTTTCAAGTCTTTGTCTGTTTATGGCAAACAACAAAGAAGACAACAAAGGAACGGGGCAACCAATGGCCCCCAGTGAATTTATACAGACCATGGGGAAAGATATGGCCTCCCTTGAAGGCAAGCAATCGTCCCAAAAAAAAGAATCGTCTTTTTCTTTTCCCAAGACAGAGAAAACTTCGCCTGAAAAAGAAAAAAAAGCCCCTCCGCCAGTTAATTTACCGACAAAAGGACTAAGTTCGCCGCCGATTGCTCCAAGACCGACTGATTCGCCTATCCCTTCAAAGCCGTCTGCCCCCTTTGGCCCGCCTAAAAAAGAAGAGCCAAAGCCATACGAGCCGTTAGCTTCGTTAAAAGAAGAAAAGTCTTTATCCTCTGAACCGGCTATTCCAGAACCAACGTCAGACAAGCCGAAGGAAATAACAATGGATGATTTAGAATTGGAAAAGAAAGAAGCCGAACCGAAAGTAGAAAAACAAATCCCCCAAGAACCCAAAAAAGAAAAAAACCCGCTAAAATCCCTTTTACTTGTTTTAGGCGCTTTTATTGTCCTTGTCGGTATTGGCGGATTTTTCTATTGGTGGAACTATATGAGGGAGCCGGTCCCAATAGCTACTCATGCTGTTTGTCAAGAATTTCAATGTGTTGAGGTTGAGGGAGAAGGCTCTTCAGAATGCGCCAACAGCAACGATTGCTTGCCTGATGAACCAGATGCTCCTGCTTCTTTAATTCCTACTGATCAAGCGCTTGTTATTGAGCTTTCTTCCGATAAAACAAATTTAGTTTTAGATAAAATGATTGAGGCCTCTTTGCCCAGCCAGCCGACTGGGATAATTCAGCAGGTGCTGATAAAGACAGTTAGTCCTGTTTCTTATGAAGTTGATTACGTTTCTTTATCAGAAATAGTTTCATATTTAAACTTGAGCATTCCGTCTTCAATTCTTAATACTTTAGGGACGAACTACACAATATTCTTTTATTCTCAAGAAGAAGATAACAGAGCAGGACTGGTTGTTGATGTTATTGACCCGGAAACGCTGGGAAACGAAATGCTTCTTTGGGAGAATATGATGATTGATCAAAGAAACCCCATCTTTTTAGGCCGGACAGCCGCCTTGCCGGAAGAGCCGATGTTTAAAGTAAGTGAAAGACAGGATATTCTCCCCCACCGCTATGCTAATTTGCCAGAGCCGTCTATAAGTATTGATTATGCCATTTACAAAAACAAGCTGATTATTACCGCCTCCAAAGAGAGCATGAATGCGGCTTTGGACGCTTTGATGAATATACCGGAAGATGAGACGGCAGATATATCTGACTGACGAACATACGCAAATGAGGAATATGGAGTTGAGGTGCGGTATCCGGCTGACTTCGCCTTAACCGAAACTGAGGCGCCTTATTATTTACTAGACAATCCATTATTGGCCATTCTCTCAACAAAAAGAGATTACCAAAAGGAAAACTATCAGTAAGAATCAATTTTTAGCATTAGCGCTGATGAAATCAGTAGCCATGCATGCTTCTCAATGACTGATTATCCGATATATCAAGCGGAGGAGAACATCAATATTGACGGAGTTTTATTCCATCGCTGGGAAGGCAGTAGCGGCGCAGCTGGCTATTTATACGACTCAAAGATCAATAGGGTTTTTAAGAATGGCCAATGTTATGAAATCATACTGACATTACATGCAGCCAGTGATTATTACAAAGTTTCCTTGGGAGAGATAGAAAAAAGCAAAGACAATGCTTGGAGGCGCCTAGACCAAATCCTCTCCACCTTTAAGTTTATTGACTAATGGATTCAAATGGACACCTTAGAAAAATCAATCTTTTCCACGCTGGCTTATTACGATGTCTTTGATTATCCCCTGACACTTACAGAAATTTGGAAATATTTGCATAATTTAGGACCGAAGATATCCCGAAGGCCATCTTTAGGTCAGATTGAAGAGAGCTTAAAAAAAAGCTCTTTTTTAAGAAAGCATATTATTCAGAAAAACGGCTTCTATTTTTTCCCATCTTCAAGGAGCAAAAAATCTTCTTACACAAGAAGAATTGAAGCGCAGAAAATCGCTGATTTAAAATGGAAAAAAGTTAGAAAAATAGTTAAATTTTTGCAAATTGCTCCTTATGTAAAGATGATTGGCATAACCGGTTCTTTAGCTTTGGGTTGTCCTAAAGAAAAGAGCGATTTAGACCTTTTTATTATTACCGCCCCCCAAAGAATTTGGACTGTTAGAATGATTATTACCGCCTTGGTTCATTTAACGGGGCAAAGGCGCTATGGGGACAAAATTGCCAATCGTGTTTGTCTTAATTCATACATAGCTCAAAACGCTTTAAAAATTGAGCCGGAAAACCTTTATTCTGCTCATGAATATGCTCATTTGGTGCCATTGTTTGATAAGGGGGCTTATCAGGAATTTAAAGAGAATAATTTATGGATAAACAAATATCTTTCCCTGTCTTTTTCAAGCGGCAGGAGAAACCAGAAAAATATTAAACCAAGCTTAATTTTGGGAGGCGTTGCCCGTCTGACAGAAATAATTCTTAATACTTTTTTAGGCGATATTGTAGAAAAAAGACTGGCCCAGCGGCAAAAAGAAAGAATATTAAAAAAATTAAAGAATGAACAACCGGAAAGCCAAATCGCTTTTAATGATAATTGCTTGGTTTTTCACCCTAATCCCAAAAGCCTGTTGGTGGGGAAGAAGTATAATTTAAAAATGAAGCAATTTTTACTTAATTATGAGTCAAGTTAATATTAGTATAAAAAAAGGATTGAAAGAGCCGGGGGTAGATCAGAATTTGAAACTGGATTTAAGAGAAAACAAACCAAGAGTTAAACAAAAAAAATCCCGCAAAGGGACTTTTCTTAATATATTTCTTCTTTTGGCGATTATCGGCCTTGTTTCTTTTTGGTATTTATTTTTGCCTAAAAACGTTCCTTTTTACGATTTAGCGCCCGATAAGGCGGTTGTCTTTAGTGTTATTGACCAAAAAGAACTTTACAAAAGCGCTCTCCCCTTCAAGGATTTTATCAACGAGAGCAATTTTTACGGCCAAGGCGCTGTTTTAAGATTAAACAGCTATATTAGTAGTGAGGCAGGCCTTAATTTTGAAAAAGATATTGTCCCCTTGTTTAAAGAAAAAGCCGCTTTTTCAGTAGCGCCGGCTGATCCAGAAAGCGCTTTTCCTTTTTTAATAATTCTTGAGAAAAAAGGCGGGGGGGAGAAAGTTGACCAAGTTTTAAATAAGGTGGAAATGTCTTTAAAAAGAGATTTTAATTTTTCTGTTTCTTCATACAGGAATAATGAAATAAATGTTTTAAAGCCAATTGCCGGTTATTTTGGTTTATCTTCTCTTTATGCTTATGTCCAAACTGAAAATTACCTGATTATTGGCAATTCCAAGAGCTTAATTGAGTCAACAATTGATAAAATAATTGAGTTGTAATTGGGGAATATTTGTGGATAAAAAAGGGGTTGACAGTGGATAGCGAAATTTTATAAAATAAAGATGTCCCTAAAGTTTTCTGTTCTTTAAAGGGACAAGCTTTTGCTGGCTTATAAGCATTTAGTTGTTCTTTCTAAAAAAAATTCAATATTTTTCTTGCGCTCAAGGAGGCGGTCTCGAGGAGGCGGTCTTGAAGAGACCAATAGCTAGCAGAAGTAAAAACTGTTTTTCTAAAATTACCGGTAACGGAGGGCTAATATGATTGTTTGTCTCGCGAAAGCGGGAAGACATCTAAGATTTTAGAAAGGCATAGAGGGGTGTTAACCCTAGGAATAACCTGAAACGGGGTATATAACACCCCTCTAATATATTATATTTTAGAGGTTCAGTCAACATTGGTTGGCTTTTTTTGTTTTTGGGTCAAATATTGTTGACAAGCTAATTTTATGGTAATATAAAATAAAGCGTATGGATAAAAAACTAAAGGGAAAATTGAAAAATGACTTGGAAAAAGAGGCAAAGAAATTAAGAAAAGATCTCAAGCGCTTTGCCAAGGAAGATCCAAAGGTTAAAGGGAATTGGCGGACGATTTTCCCGTTTTTTGGCTTGAATCGCTCCCATAAAGACGAGGGGGCTGAAGAAATTGAAGAATACGAGAATCGTCTTCCTTTAGAATATACTTTGGAGCTGCGTTTAAAAGATATTGAGACAGCTTTGGATAAAATAGAAAAGAACGCTTATGGTATTTGCGAAAACTGCAGGAAGAAAATCCAAATAAAACGGATCAAGGCGGTGCCGGAAGCCAGATTGTGCCTTAAATGTGGGAGAAAACGGGAGAAATAAAAAATACTTTGGGGGAAATTGAGAAAACAAGAAAACAAGAAAACAAAACTCGCTCCAAAAGGAGCGGGTTTTTTGATATAATGCATGTATATGGCCCTTGCCAAAGTTTATTCAGCGGCTCTCGTCGGCCTTGACGCCCAGCCGATAGAAGTGGAGGCGGATTTATCAGCCGGGCTTTTTTGTTTTAGTATTGTTGGGTTGCCTGACAAAGCAATTAGCGAAGCAAAGGAAAGAGTTTCTTCAGCTTTAAAAAACAGCGGCTTTTCTCCGCCCCAGCAGGGCAGACGCCGGGTAATAGTTAATTTAGCGCCGGCTGATTTGAAAAAAGCAGGTCCGGCCTACGATCTTGCCATAGCTCTGGCTTATTTGTTTGCTTCCAGTCAGCTCTATATTGACAATCCCGAAGAAAATCTTTTTGTCGGAGAACTTTCTTTGGAGGGCAAAGTCCGGCCGATAAGCGGCATCCTTTCTATTGTTTTAATGGCTAAACGGGAAAAATTTCAAAGAGTATTCCTCCCCAAAGACAACGCTAAAGAAGCAGGATTGGCGGCTGGCAGAGAATTGGAAATTATGCCAGTTGGTTCTTTGTCGCAATTGGCTCTTTTTTTTAAAAAACAGGAAAATATTTTACCAGTTGGCCCTTTGGCAATAAAAAGGGCTGGCAATATTAAAAATTCCTTAATTGATATGGCCCATATTAAAGGTCAGGAACAGGCCAAGCGCGCTTTGGAAATTGCCGCTTCAGGCGGGCACAATGTTTTAATGCATGGTCCTCCCGGAGCAGGCAAAACTCTTTTAGCCCGCGGTTTTTCTTCAATTCTCCCGCCTCTTTCTGCTTCAGAGTCAATGGAAGTAACCAGAATTTTCAGCGTTGTTGGTTCTCTGACTAAAGAAAGGCCATTTATAACAGAAAGGCCTGTCAGAACGCCGCATCACACCGCTTCGGCTGTTTCTTTGGTTGGCGGCGGTTCCAGCCCAAAGCCGGGTGAAATCACTTTAGCTCATCGGGGAGTTTTGTTTTTAGATGAAATTCCCGAGTTTAACCGCTATGTTTTGGAAAGTTTGCGCCAACCGCTGGAAGACGGCGTTATTACTGTTTCCAGAGCAAGCAGCGCTGTTACTTTCCCGGCCAAATTTATTCTAATCGCCGCTATGAATCCTTGCCCCTGCGGTAAATTAAATGATCCGGAAAAAGAATGCGCTTGCACAGCCAGCCAAATTTCAAAATACAAAAGAAAACTTTCTGCTCCTCTTCTTGATAGAATTGATTTGCATATTGAAGTGCCCAGAGTAACTTATGCCAAGTTATCAGATAAAAAAGTGGCTGAATCTTCAGAAACAATCAGAGAAAGAGTAAAAAGGGCCAGAGATATCCAGGAAAAAAGATTTAAAAAAGAAAAAATAATGACAAACAGCGAAATGGATTTAAAGCAAATTAACAAATACTGCCAAATTGGCAAAGAAAGCCAGCTTTTATTAAAACAGGCAGTCAGCCAAATGCATTTATCAGCCCGTTCCTATTACCGCCTTTTAAAAATATCAAGAACAATCACTGATTTAATAGGTGGAGAAAGTATTCAACCAGCTCATATCGCTGAGGCGATACAATACAGAAGCAGGCAGGAAGAGTAGGCCAGCTGTAGGTTTTTTAAAAAAACAAAACTGCCCCGAAGGGGGCAGTTTTGTGGATTAGGCAGTCCCAATCCTATTTTAATATACATATCCTCTTATTCTTCCGTCGCTTCTGTGGATTGTCCTGACTGTTTTAACGCCAAGTCCGTAATAGTTCATTTCTGAAATAGTCACCCAGTCGCCGTTGACCGCTTCTACATAAGCGACATGGCCGTAAAGCCGGCTAAGCCAGCTGTTTTCTCTTGTTGAAATAATAGCTCCGGCTTGGGGAGCGCAGGTATTGCCGTAGCAGACAGAATAGCCCATTGCTTGGGCATTGGCTATCCAGCTTTTAGCATGGCCGGACCAAGGGACAACTCTTCTTTGAGCAACATACCATGTGCATTGTCCCCATGGGAAAGCATGGCTTTTGCCTGCCCCCGGGCCGTAGGCATAGCTTGTTGTTCTGCTTGGCTTGGGGGTTGTTGGTATCGGCATAGAGCCGTCAGGAATAATCAATCTGTTGCCAATCTTGATTTGGCCGTCAGCCGGCAGGCTGTTAAAGGCGATAACGTCATCGGTTTTGGCGCTGTATTTTTTGGCTATACTGCCGATGGTGTCTCCACTTCTAACTCTGTACAGGATTCCGGTTGTCGGCAGAATAATTAATTCATCCCCCGGGCGGATTAAACTATATGAGCTAATATTATTAGCCCAGAGAATGGTATTGGTGGTAATGCCGAAAGAGGCGGCAATGGTGGAAGCGGTGTCGCCGGGCGCGACCGTGTATGTAATTGTTCCTTCCCGGGCGTCTTGAGCGATGAAAGTGATTGGATTACCTTGAGTCAAAAAAGCAGTGTCTTGAAAAAGAGTAGGCGGTTCCAATGGCTCGTCTTGGATAATATATGATCCTTCTTCCAGCTGGGCAGAAGCGCTGGCTAAAACATTAGCGCTGTTTGGGAGATTAGCGCTGTTTGTGTTTAAAAAGGAATTACTTGTTAAGAATTTATCTGAAAAAGAAGCAGCTTTGGCGAGGTTTGTTTCTTTTTTTGATTTGTTTTTTAAATAATATTCAAAGGCAATTTCTTCAACTGATAAAAAAGGAGTGAAAAGGGACCAAAAAAGACCAAATAAAATAACTGCCGCGAAGAGCAGTTTTTTGTTGGATCGCTGTATGTCAATCTTTAAGCGGTTCTGACCCGCCTCAAGAAGTTGTCGGAGAGCACCCATAGGCACACTAATATGGTATCAAAATAGTTTTAGCGTGTCAATCCGAACTTGTGGATATTTTTTTGGATAAAATTTACTTTGCCAATGCTTTTGTCAGGCGCGATTTCTTTCTGCCGGCGGTGTTTTTCTTAATAACTCCTCTTTTGGCCGCCTTGTCAATCGCTTTGTAAACATTTGGCAGAAGTTTCTGCGCTTCTTCTTTTTTGCCTTCTTTAATCAGTTCTTTAACTTCTTTTATTAAAGATTTCATTTTATTGCTTCGGCGCAGATTAAAAACCCGTCTGCGACGGCTTTGACGAAGCGCTTTTTTTGCCGATTTAATTACTGGCATATTAAGAGTTAGTATATATCAAAGTTTTAATTTAGGCAATATCTTTCTTTCCCACCGTTGTCTTTTAGCCATTCTTTGTGTTAGGATTTAAGCATATGATCGCTATGTTATCAGGCAAAATTGAACTGATTACAGCCAGATTTGTTGTTTTGGATGTTTCTGGCGTTGGGTATAAAGTTTACTGCGGCAGTAATACTTTAAAGAGAATAGGCGAAAAGGGGCAAGAAGGAAAACTGTTTGTCCATCTTTATCCTCGTGAAAACCTCCTTGATTTATACGGCTTTTTAACTTTTGAAGAATTGGAGTTTTTTGAGCAGTTAATTTCTGTCTCCGGCATAGGGCCGAAAGCAGGTCTTTCCGTTATGGCTCTGGCTTCGGTTAAAAACTTAAAAAAAGCTATTGCCAGCGGCCAGAAAAACCTTTTAACTAAAGTTTCAGGCATCGGCCAAAAAACAGCCGAGAGAATTATTTTAGAACTAAAAAGCAAAATTTTTGCTCCTGTTTCCGATATTAAGGAGCTAAGCGCTGACAGCGAAGCGATAGACGCTCTGGTCAGCTTGGGTTATTCAGGCCAGCAGGCCAGAGAAGCAATAAAGAAAATAGCGGCCAATATTAAAGGGACAGAAGAAAAAATTAAGGAGGCTTTAAAGGTTTTAGGCCAATGACTTTTAAAAAGGCAAATTCTGAGCATATTGAGTGGGACCAGTTTATTTTTAAAAACAATGGTTCTTTTTTGCAATCATATTGGTGGGGTGAATTTCAAGAATCTTTAGGCAGGAAAACTTGGCAGATAGATTTAGGAGAATTGAAAGCATTGATTGTCAAACACAATCTACCTTTTAAAAAAAACTACTTCTATTGTCCGAAAGGACCTGTTATTGATGAATCAGCGATTAGTAAAAAGGCATTGGTAAATTCTTTTTTTAAAGAAGTTGGACAAATCGCTAAAAAAGAAAAAAGTATTTTTTTAAAAATAGAGCCAGAAGAGAATTTGTTTAAAGAAAATAAGAAATTACGCCTTTCTAAAAATATTCAGCCGAAAAAAACAATAATTTTGGATATTAACAGGCCGATAAATGATATCTATGGCTCTTTTCATAAAAAAACAAGATATAGTATTAGGATAGCGCAGGAAAAAGGAGTAATTGTTGAAAAAGCAGCTAAAGATGATAGGCAGTCAACAGCTTTTTTTTTAAAACTATTAAACCAAACAGCCAAAAGAGATAATTTCTCGCTTTACCCGGGGGAATATTATGAAAAAATGATAGAAATATTGGGAGAAAGAGACATAGCCCGCCTTTATTTGGCCAAAGCTAATGACAAAATTGTTTCAGCCAGCATAATTGTTTTTTTTGGAGAAGTGGCGGCATATCTTCACAGCGCTTCTGATTATAACTTCCGTCATTTAATGGCTCCTCATTTGCTTCAATGGGAAGTTATAAAAGAGGCGAAAGAGCTTGGCTTTAAATATTATGATTTCTGGGGTATTGATGAAAAAAAAATGCCGGGGGTCGCCAGATTCAAAAAAAGATTTAACGGCAAAGAGGTGAAATATCCGAGCGCCTATGATGCGGTTTTTCAAAAAGGATGGTATTGGCTCTATAATTTGGCTAAAAAAATACAAGTCCTGTTCTTGTAGCAAGAGCCCGTCTTCGCGCTGGCTGGCGTTTTCGCGCTGGATGAGGTATAAAACGGCAGAGAAGTTTTTATGAAAACTTTAATTAAAAAAATCACTCCTAATTTTCTTTTAAACACTTACCACTTCTTATTGGCTCTTTTAGGGGCTTTAGTTTATGGTTTTCCTTCCAAAAAAATAAAGGTTATTGGCGTTACTGGGACAAAGGGCAAATCAACAACTGTCTATTTAGCCGGCCGGATTTTAGAAGAAGCCGGCAGTAAAGTCGGCTGGATTTCTTCTTTGTCTATTAAAATTGGGAAAGAAGAAAAAATTAATCCTTATCATTTGACAATGCCGGGCAAAATGTTTATCCAGAGAAGTTTGGAAAAAATGGTAAGCAGCGGCTGTCAGTACGCTTTAATAGAGGTGACTTCAGAAGGAATAAAACAACATCGTCATCAATTTATTGATTTCAAAACAGCTCTTTTTACTAATTTAGCTCCAGAACATTTGGAAGCCCATGGCGGATTTGAAAAATACAGAGAAGCCAAAGAAAAACTTTTTAAGGCGCTTAACAATAAGGGGCAGATAATTGTTAATTTGGATGACGCCAATGCTGGTTATTTTTTAAAATACAAAGCCAAAAACAAAATTGGCTTTTCCTTAACAGGCGATTACCAGCCAAAAGAGGTTGGCCAGTTTTTGCTGGCCAATAATTGGCAGACAGAAGAAAAAGGAATTTCTTTTAATTTAGGCGATAAAAATTTTAATCTATCTCTTTTGGGGGAGTTGAATATTTACAATAGCTTGGCGGCTATTTCTATTGCTTTGTCTGAAAATATTGATTTAGATGTTTGCAGGCGCGCTTTAGAAAAAATTAAGATTATTCCCGGCCGTTTGGAAGAAATTAAAAATGAAAAAGGTTTTAGGGTTTTTGTTGATTTGGCTCATACACCCGATTCTTTCAAGCAGGTTTTTGAAATGGCTAAAAAGCTTCCTCACGGGCGTATTATTTCTGTTTTTGGTTGCGCTGGCGGAGGAAGAGATAAGTGGAAAAGACCGAAATTGGGCCAGATAGCGGCAGAATACAGCAACTATATTATCCTGACAAACGAAGACCCCTACTGGGAAGATCCACAAGAAATTATTAATCAAATCAAAGAAGGGATTAAAGAAGTCCAGTGCGAAGAAGTTTTAGACAGAAAAGAAGCAATATTAAAAGCTTTGAAAAAAGCTAAAAAAAATGATATAGTGTTGGTGTTGGGCAAGGGGACGGAAGCAACCCTTGTTATTGGCGATAAAAGCATTAGCTGGGATGACAGGCAGGCGGTTAGAGAGGGACTATCCAAACTGTCAGATTAAATGTTATTTCTGTTGGAAAAACTATTTTTTTATCTCTTTGTTTTTTCTATTCCTTTTGGCACGCGGAAAATTGTTTGCCAGTGGGCAGGTGATTTTTTTTTATTAAATTCTTTAAATGGGGGCGCTGTTTTTAATGAATGGACAAGCGCCTTTTTGTATTTTACCGACATTTTGCTTGTTCTCCTTCTTTTTTTGTGGCTTTGGAGAAAAAGAAGAGACAGATTTATTACTGAAGTCAATCGCCAAGAATCAATCTTAAGACAGCTGCCAAGGGTTTTGGTAATGAGATTAGCTCGTCTTGTCATTCGCCCCTATTTCTGGCTTGTTCTTTTTGTTTTTGCCTCTTTTCTTTCTTTGTTTTTTTCATGGAACGCCCAGCTTGGTCTTTATTGGTGGTTTAAGTTATTGGAAATGGTTTTTTTGCTTTTTTATATTAAAGGCAATATAGGCAATACTTTCAGCTTTAAACGTTTGGCTCAAATAACTGTTTTAAGCGGCCTTTTCCAGTCAATAATTGTTTTTTTGCAATACGCCGGCCAGAAAAATTTAGGATTGAAATTTTTATCAGAAAGCCCTTTTGGTCCGGATGTTTCCGGAGTGGCCGAATTTATGGCAGGCGGGGCGACAATAATAAGAGGATATGGCACTTTCCCTCATCCTAATGTCTTGGCCGCTTTTTTGCTTTTTTGTTTGTTTTCTCTCTATTTCCTCTGGCTTAAAAAGAGCCACTCTTTTGTCAGCCACTGCCTCTATTTGTCTATTTTCGGCCTTTTGCTTTTTTCTTTAGGCCTGACTTATTCAAGAACTATTATCGCTGTTTCCCTTGTGTTTAGTTTAATTTATCTTCTTTTTCTTTTTTGGACTTCTTTAAAAACAGCCAATGCCGACCTTTCTAAAAGAGTTCTTTTTGTTTTTTTTCTTTTTATTGTTTTTTCTTCTCTTTTCGCTTTTTTGGCATGGGGGGAAATACATTCCCGTTTTTCTGTTTCTTTAGGCGAGGAGGCAGTCGGCTTAAGAGTTTTTTACAACGAAGAGGCTTTTTCCATTATCAGCCAGCATCCCTTTTTGGGCGTTGGCGCAGGCAATTTTGTCTGGCGTTTTAAAGAAATGTATTATTTGCTGGCCGGCTGGCTTTTTCAGCCTATTCACAATCTTTATCTTTTAATTGCCGCAGAAACAGGGCTGGTTAGCTTAGTTTTATTCCTTCTTTTTCTTATCAGATTGTTTGCTCTTCCTCCCCGACCAGGACAAAAAACAGTTCCCTCTAAAAGAAAAACTATTCTCTTTATTGTTTTTTCTTTTCTTGTTATCGCTTTCTTTGACCATTTCTTTTGGACTCTTCAGCAGGGGCAGTTGATTTTTTGGCTTTCCTTAGGGCTTTTGTCAGCGCTTTCTTTTAAAAGAGAGGACGTCTTTTCCACAGTTTGACCTTCTTTGGGTAGGAGGAGTATAATAAGGAAAAGCAAGGGGGAAATTGCGTCTGTAGCTCAGCGAGCAGGAGATCAACTTGGTTTAGCCGGGGCCGCAGGTTCAAATCCTGCTAGGCGCGCTTTTTTTTATGCGTTTTGTAGCTGACCTGCACATACATTCAAAACATTCCAGGGCCACATCCAAAGATATGGATGTGGATAATTTGAATAAGTGGGCGAAAATAAAGGGGATTAAGGTTTTAGGCAGCGGAGATTTTACCCATCCAATGTGGCTCAAAGAGCTAAGAGAAAAATTAGAGCCGGCTGAACCCGGTCTTTTTAAAATTAGAAAAAGAAGCAGAGGAATTAAAAACGGCGATTGGCTGCCTAATAATCACACTGATCAGAGCGCCGGCGCTCGTTTTCTTTTATCAAGCGAAGTAAGCTGTATTTACAAAAAAAATAACAAAGTTAGAAAAATTCATGTTATTCTTTTCGCTCCTGATTTTAAAACAGTTGAAAAAATTAACGCTCGTTTGAGTTGGATTGGCAATGTCAAAGCAGACGGCCGGCCGATTTTAGGCCTTGATGTTAAAGAACTGGCTAAAATTGTTTTTGATATTAATCCTGATTGTATGCTTGTCCCCGGCCATATTTGGACTCCCTGGTTTTCTTTGTTTGGTTCTAACTCCGGTTTTGACTCTGTCAGAGAGTGTTTTGAAGAATATGCTCAATATATTTACGCTTGCGAAACAGGGCTTTCCTCTGACCCTGAAATGAACTGGCGCTGGTCTGCTTTGGATAATATTGCTTTAATTTCTAATTCTGACGCTCATAGCCCGAGCAGAATTGGCAGAGAAGCCAATATTTTTAACACTGATTTAAGCTATAAGGGCATTTCAGAAGCGATAAAAAGCAAAAAGACAGAAAAATTTGTAGAAACAATTGAATTTTTTCCGGAAGAAGGCAAATACCATTACGATGGACACAGAAAATGCCAAATCAGTATGCTCCCTCAAGAATCAAAGAAAAACAAAAAGATTTGTCCCAAATGTAAAAAACCATTAACCATTGGAGTTTTGCACCGAGTTGACGATTTATCAGACAGAAAAGAAAAAGAAAAGCCGGAAAAAACAATCCCTTTCAGAAGAATAATTCCTTTGGAGGAAATTATTGCTGACGCTAAAGGGATGGGTGTCGGGACAAAGACAGTCAGAGAGGATTACAAAAATTTGATTAAAAAGTTTGGTTCAGAGTTTAAAATTCTTTTAGATGTTGAGCCGGAAAGAGTAGAAAAAGCAAGCTCTTCGGAAATAGCAGAGGGGATTAGAAGGGTTAGAGAAGGAAAGGTTTATATTGACCCCGGCTATGACGGTGAATTCGGTCAAATAAAAATTTTTAAAGAGGAAGAGAGAGGTAATTTTACCAAGCAGTCAACTTTGTTTTGAATTTGTTTTAAATAGGTATGGTCCCATAAGGCCGTTTTAATAAGAAGAGTCCTTTAACAAAGAAAAAAAGGAGGGACGGATATGTATAATCAAGAAGCAAAAGTACAGATGCCGTCTAAATTGAATCTCTTGTTGGAGACGCGGCTTTTACCAGAGTTCTTTTTGGGGCTTTATTCTTTCGTTTTTCTTTCCTCTCTTTCGCCTAAAGGAGACAAAAGTCCGCAATTGGTTATTCCGGGCTTGGGCACAGGCGATGCTTTTACCTCTCTTTTGCGCTGTTTCCTCAAAAGAATCGGGTACAATCCTTTCGGTTGGCAATTGGGAGCCAATTGGGGTTATGATGACCATCTTGGCGCCAGATTAAAAGATCGTTTGATATCTCTTTACGAGGAATCTGGCAGAAAGGTGGGCTTGATCGGCATTAGCGCCGGCGGGATATTCGCTGATGTCCTTTCTCATTTCTATCCTGATATGGTCAGGCAGCTGGTTGTTATTTGCGCGCCAATGAGAGGGGTAAAAAATACCCGCCTGACGAAAAGATACGAGAAATACACTGGCCAATCAATTGAAGAACGCTACAAAAATTATCTGGGTTTTCTTGGGATTCCTCCACCAGTTTCCTCTACAGCTATTTATTCTAAAACAGACGGGATTGTCTGCTGGCAGAGTTGCCTTTTTGAGAAGACAGACAACACGCAGAATATTAAAGTGACGGCCAGCCATCTTGGTCTAGGATTTAACCCCTTTGTTTTTTACAAGCTGGCTCAAGTTTTGGCTCAAGAAAACAGCTAATAGAGCAAAAAAAAATCAGAAGATCAAACAAAAGCAGGATCAAAATGATCCTGCTTTCCTATTGAATTAAAATGGTTTTGCCTATAATATTTAAAAGATGAAACCAGTTATTCTTTTTCTGATTAAACTCTATCAAAAAACAATTTCACCTGATCACGGGATGGTGCCTGTTTTAAGTTTGCTTGGTCAATGCCGCCACTGGCCGACATGTTCAGAGTACACATACCAGATGGTTAAAAAGCACGGTTCTTTCAAGGGGATATGGCTGGGCATTAAAAGAATTTCCACCTGCCATCCATGGGGCAGGGATTAAAGTTCTTGACAATAATTTTCAAAGTGATAAGATTGAACCTAAATCAATTATCACCACAAATCACCACAAATTTAATTATTTGGGCAGGAGGGGTTGCTTGGGGAGGAAAAGCGGATATCAATGTTTTGTCAGTTTCTCTGTTATCAGTTAAATCAGTTTGTAAGGAGTGGTGATTTTTTAATAGGAACAGCTTTCTAAGAAAAGGGCTGTTTTTTTTGTTTTAATACTTAATAGGCGAGCTGTAAGCTGGGCGCCGGGGTTTGGAATTCCTCCCCACTTCGGTACCCAGCTTTCAGCTCACCTGAAAATTAAAGCACACCACAACTTACAACTTATTAACAAGCTACTAACAGAAATTAACCTCTTATCAACAAAATATTCACAAAAAGGGGTGTTGACATAAATTAATAATAAGAGAAAATAGATTAAATGGTAAAAAAAATTATTCTTTCTCGGTGGAGGAACCAAGAGAAGAATTAAATGGACGGTTTTTATTTAGTAAATAATTTTAGTACAATTTTAGTAAACAATTGGCAAAAAAACAAAAGATACTCGTTTGAGGCGGCTTTTTTAACTTGAAAGAGCCGTTTTTTTTGTTTTTTAAAATTAAGCCCTTCATATTTGGAATTTGGAGAAGAAAACAAAGGTCGAGGGCAGCTTACTCTAAGTCCTCCGTTCCCAGCAGGGAGGACAGAGAAACAGCTAAAGGTCGGAGGACCTAAGGCAAGCTGCTTAAAAAGAAATATCTTAAAAAAGAAAGGGGGTGTAATATATGCGAAGAATTATTATTGGTTTAGTAGCAGCAGTTGTTGTTGTCGGCGGAGTCGCCGCCCTATCAGCTTTTGAGGCGCATGTTATCAATGTGACAGCCACTATTGAGAATGCTTTAGCAGTAGAGCCAGAAGCATTGCCTTTTGGCACTGTTTTCCCTCAAGAATACATTAAAAAAGAATTAAGCATTAGGTTGAGTGATTCCTTTATGGAGGAAGACAGGGTTGATGATGTTAACTATGTTATTAAACAGAAGCCGAAATGTGTTTTATTAGCCGATTCCAGCGGCTCTTTGTCTCAATTTGGCAGAGTTATTGAAAGAGGGGAAAGCTTTGTCTGTGAAGATGAACAAAACTACGAAATGTTACCAACTTTATGTCCGTTTCTTTCAAAGCACGATGGCGATCCGGGTGATATCAACGATACCAGCGTAGATGCTTTTCATGGTTCTTTGGATTGGAGCGTTGAAGACACAGAGGATAATCAGGCAATAGGGCGTTTGGCAAAGTCTCAAAAAGACACTGAAGATCTGTGGATTATTGACTTAGATGTTCCTTGTTTTGAGGGTATGTGCGCTCAAGAATGGGATCATCGGGGCTTTGAACTCCCCGTTGGCTTAGAGCACGAGCTTTTTGGTTGTGATTTGTGGATTGAGGTTACTGATATAAGTAGGATTCCGGCTCCAGCAGAGAAAAATGAAGTTCTTTCTTTGGAAAACAAAGATGAAAACAATTGGTTTGTTTTAACTGACCAAACTTACGGGACATTGGAGTTTAATCCTTGCGGCAAACCTTTTGAATTTACTCTTACTGCCAACGGGCTATCTTCCAGCACAAGCTACAGCTTAATTTATTATGCTGATCCTTGGCCGGGCAATTATCCAGGCGCTTTAATTTGGACCGGCGACAGCGATGCAGACGGTAAGATTAATGTCAGTGACGACGCTGATTTAGGTATGGATTTGCCAAAGTCCCCTGATGAGAATTATCCAGAAGGGGCTAAAATTTGGTTAGTTCCTTCTAATGATTATTCGGGGGGAGAAATGAGTGGTTGGAATCCAGAAAATTATTTGTTTGAGTACAACTTAATCAACTATTCTTTGGATTGTCCATTATAGGGTTGGTAAAGAATTGATTGCTGATGAATTCCGCTGGTTCCTTGTCCAGCGGAAAGATTAGCAATTAATAAGCTGTGAATTAAAGGTCGAAACAAATGTATAAAAATGTATAAAAAATGAAGGTCGAAAAGGGGAGGATAATTAGAAAGGATAAAAAATACATGAAAAAAAGAATTCTTATCACGCTGGCAGCAGCTGTTGTTGTAGTGGGGGGAGTAGCAGGAATGTCAGCTTTTGAGGCGCATGTTATTAATGTGACAGCCACTATTGAGAATGCCTTGACTGTTCCTATAGATAAAATTGCTTTTGGGACTGTTTTCCCAGAAGAAGTTTTTGAGCAGAATTTTTCTGTCGCATTAAGCGACTCTTTTAAGGAGCAGGCTCAATGCAGTGATCTTAATCTTCTTCAAAACGGCAGTTTTGAAACACCCGAAGTTGTTGCTAGTCAACAATGGAGCATTTTCCCCGATGAGACAGCTGATTTAGGGTGGAGTGTTGAATGGGAATCAGCAGAGACTGAACATAATAGCGTAACTCGTCCCAATACAGCTCTTCAGGAGCTTCATAGGGGAGTCAATGGATGGTTGGCTCAAGACGGGTATCAGTATGCGGAGCTGGATACTGATTGGGACGGACCAGGCGGCTCGCTTAGTAATGAGCCGGCATTAGTAAAGATTTATCAGGATATTTCTACTACACCAGGAAGAAAATATGTTCTAACATATTGGTTTTCTCCAAGACCAGGCACTGACTCCAGCGACAATACTCTTTTAGTGCGTATTGATGGAGCTCAAGTTGCCAGCCATAGCGCTTCTGGCGGTAGTCAGACCGTTTGGGCTCAATACAGCTATGAGTTTGAGGCAGTTGGCAATACCACTAAAGTGGAATTTGCCGGCGGCGGGACAGCTAACTCTCTCGGCGTCTTTTTAGACGGTGTTAGCTTAGTCGAGTGTGGCCGAATATCAGTTGTTGATTATGTTTTGCGCCAAAAGCCAAAGTGTGTTGATAACGAAAATCCAGAGCTTCATCCTCAAATAACGCACAATGGGGAAAACTTTGTCTGCCCAGCAGGTTCTCATATAATGCCTTTGCTCTGTCCTTATCTTTCCAAATCAGAAGAAACAGAAGACGGCGAAGGCGAAAATGACGGAGATCCGGTTGAAGCTTTTCATGGCCCTTTAACTGATGATTGGACTATGAGTGACACAGAAGAAAACGAAGTTTTGGGGAAATTGTCATTTATCGGCGGAGATATTGACGACCAGTGGTTGATTGATCTTCATGTTCCTTGTTTTGAGAGGCATTGCGCTCAAGACGATGTAATCCCTGATGATTATCAGCCGGATCCTGAATTGGATGGCCAAACCTTTGGCTGTGATTTATGGCTGGAAGTAACTGACATTAACGGGGTTAATTAATTCCTGATGACTTCCCGCCTAAAGATTAGGCGGGGAAGATTAGCAATTAATTATATGGTTAGAAAAGTAACATATATTATCCTTGCTGTTGTTGTTTTGCTTGTCGTTGTCCAGGTTTTGACAGCTGACAGATATAAGGCAATGGTTAAGGTGGTAGATGAGGAAAATAAAATTGGCGTTAATCCGACGGCAGAAGCTTTGGATTTTGGCGACTTGTCTAAAAATACTGGAGCAACAAGGTATGTTTCTATTGAAAATAATGGCAATTACAAAATATATATAATAGTCTGGAAGTTCGGGTCTATTGCTGAATTGATTAAATTAAGCCGCAATAACTTTACTTTATCGCCGGGTGGAAAAGAAAGATTGGCTTTTGAAATGTATATGCCTGTTTCAGCTGATAAAGAGGAATATTCTGGGTGGGTCTGGATATTTAAAACGCCATATTGGTAATTTTGGGCTAAAATGAATAAATTTTTAAAAATTATCAAAGAAATGGCTATTTATGCAATAATTATTATCGCCTTAATTTACGCTATCCCCAAGGGGTTGATCCATATTTTAAAAACTGACTATCCAATGGCTTCTATTACCTCCAGTTCAATGTGGCCTTCTTTAAAGCAGAATGACTTGGTCTTTATTAAAGCAGTTGATAAAAGCGAGCTGGATATTGGCGATGTGGTTGTTTATGAGAATAGAATTGGTTTTACCATTCATAGAATAATTGAATTAAATGATAATAAGTTGATTACTAAAGGCGACGCTAATAATGTTAACGACAGTCCTATTGGTTATGACAAAATAGTTGGCCGGGTGGTTAAAATTAAGGAAAAGCCGTTAAGAATCCCTTATTTAGGAATGATTAGCGTTTTAGTTTCTAACTACAAAGCATCATGAAGAGTTGCGAAAAAAAGGTAATTATCCCTATCAGGATATTAGGAGGTAAAAAGCCGCAGAAGAAAAAGAAAAATATTCTGCTGGTTGGTTTGAAGCTTTTTGGCTCTTTTTCTTTGGCTCTTCTTTTAATAGTGGGGCAAACTAATCTCTTTTATGCTTTTGAAGCTCATGTTATTAATGTGACAGCTCGTATATGCGATTATTCGCAGGCCCGCTCAATGGGGTTTTGGAAAACACATCCTTTGGCTTATGGGCCTCTTTTGCCCGTAAATGCTGGTTGTCAGTTTGTCTGGAACACAGAAGGAGTAATTGAGATTTTTAAGGCGGCTAATGCCAGCGAAATGTCTGATATGCTTTTAGCTCAATTATTAGCTTTGAAATTTAATTTATCTGCTTTTAATGTTGGCAGTTACCAATATCAAGGTCAAACATTGGGCCAAATTGCCAGTCAGGCGGATGCTCTTTTATGCAACCCTAATTCCAGCAGGGAAGAGCAAGAGGCGATGAAAAATTTATTAGACGAGGTTAATAATTTACATCAAATAAGACAATGCTCCCAAGTTGGTATTGATAATTTCGGGCCGGCTGTTTCTTTTAATTCGCAAATATATCCAGAGTCCACGCCGAACGAGGCAGAAGACCAAGAAAACAATAATGAAGATAAAAACAAAGAAAAAGATAAAAAAGACAATGGTAAAAACAAAGAAGACGCAGAGCCAAGCGGCAATGCTTCTTCTACAGAAGAAACGCTTGTTGACCCGATGAGTCAGGAAGGAAATGACCAAGAGACGGCTTCTTCTATCAACGACTTTATTGGGCGAGAAGAATCAGAGGGTTCAACTGAAGAAGAAAACAACAACGAAGAAGAAGGCGATGAAGAAGAAAATATTGATGGTGAAGAAGAAAATTCCATTCTTCAGTTAAGCGAAGAATCTTCCGAAGAAGATTTAGATGAGAAGGAGGGCGGAGAAAACAAGGAAGAAGATGAAGAGAAATTAGAAAATGAGATAGTTGACGAAGGACAAGCTGAAGAAACAGAAGAAGAGGAGAAAATGGAGGAAAGTAATTCTTCCGAGGAAGAAGATGAGCCAAAATTAGAAGGAGGACAAAATGAGTCATCTGGTCAAAAAGAGCCGGGAGAGGAAAGCGGGCCCGGGGGAGAAGAGCCGGGACCAGTTGAGCCGGGAGAACCAGAACCAGTTGAGCCCGAAGAGTCGTTGGGAGAACTAATTGAAGAAGAGTAATTAAAAAAAAGCTGTCCCCAAGGGGCAGTTTTTTAATTTTTCTCTATGTGATACAATATTTTATGAAAGGAGAATAATTTATGTACACAACAATTCTTTTAGCTGGTTTTGGCGGAGGTGTTTTAAGAGGAGTTGTCGGCTTTATTAAACACCAGTTTGCCTACAAAGAGGTTAAATTTCGCCTTGGTTATTTTATTTTTATGATGGTTTTGTCCGGGCTGGTCGGCTTGGCCACTGTCTGGGCAATAAGCGAAGTATGGTTTGATATTTCAAAACTGCCGGAAATGCTTATCCCTGCTTTTACTCCTGCTTTATCGTTTATTATCGGTTACGCTGGAGGCGACTTTTTGGAAAATATTTACAAAATTATTCTTAAAAAACCATCTATATATTCTCTCCCCTCTCTGCCTAAAACATAAAAATTAAAGTTGTTGATGAAAAAACCGAAGATTAACAAAGTAATCCAAGTTTTAATATTGTCCGATCTGCTCCTTATTACCGGCTTTGGTTTTGTTACTCCAATTTTCGCTATTTTTATCACCGAGCAGATTCAGGGAGGAGATGTTAAGGTGGTTGGTTTTGCCGCCGCTATTTACTGGATAGTCCAGTCCTTGGTTGTTGTTCCTTTTGGCCGTTTTTTAGACAAAAACTTTGGCGAAAAAGACGATATTTGGTTCGTTATTTTAGGAAACCTTCTGGCCGCTGTTGCCGCTTTCGGCTATATTTTTTCCTATTTGCCTGTTCATGTCTATCTTTTACAAGTTCTTTACGCTCTCGGCATGGGTATGAACATCCCCGGCTACACAGCTATTTTTACCAGGCATATAGACAAAAAGAGGGTTGCTTTTGATTGGAGCGTCAGGAGCTCTTTAATAGGAATTGGGACAGGGGCGGCTGGCGCTTTAGGCGGAATTATTGCCAATAAGTTTGGCTTTCAAACTCTTTTTGTCGGGGTAGGCTCCTTTATTATCCTAAGCTCTTTTCTTCTTTTCCTTATTTACGGCAAAATAGTGCCCAAGAAGGGGAAAAAGCCCAGAATTATTGTTGCTAAAAAGCTCCAGCCTCGTTCTTATCCAAAACATTAAGGCATTAAAAAAAAGTAAAAGCCCCTTGCTTTGCGCTTGGGGCTTTTTTTGGGGTTTTAAAAAGTTGGGGGATTCCTGGTTTTTTGATCCTTTGTTTTCATTTTTGTGCCGGAGGCTGTTGCTCTTGCATTAATCAGCCTTCCGGACTTCAACCTCGGGAAGGGAGGCGATCTGGCCTCACTGGCACGTTTGGCCCTCCTCGTCTTTCCGAGTTGCCAGGTTCCCGAAATCCCCCAACAAACCTCTACTGATAAATGTATCTCATTTCTTTCTTTTTGTCAAGAATATGTATCCGTCCATAACATATTGGACTTTTTAGGTGATATAAAATTATCAATAA
>CAYQQO010000007.1:0-9005 GCA_964420115.1 uncultured Candidatus Saccharibacteria bacterium
GAAGCCGGATCCCTGCGCCGCGCTGTTGACGGCACCTTCGCCACCGTTTATGTGAGAGCCGATGACGGATTCAAGGTAAAAGCCTTTGTCGGTGATGTCAGGGATCTGGTTCACGGCACCCGCAAGATAGTTTACTATGATGTTTATACCGGCGCTGAGGTACGCGTATCTAAAATACCCGAAGACGTTGCAGCTATGGAAGGATGGGGCATGGGTATTTATCTTGATGGACGCCTGCCAATAAGGCTGGATGAAAGGCTTCACGGATTGGCCAAGCCTCTGAAATTCTTAAGCGATTCTGTTCTTGAGGCCAACGGAATCATGAAGGAACAAGCCGAGGGGGCAAAGAAAGGCTGGTACTACGTCATCATTGATCGGGGTATCTTCAAAGTCAAGGATTACATCAGCGATGAGAAGGGTAAAGCTATGATTATTCCGAAAGGAACGCTTCCGGGAAGTCTGAATAGCGAGTATCCGGTGTGTGCTGTTTCTGGCATGAAGGCGATTAATAAAGAACTGGAAGGTAAACAAAACTATGCGATTGTCCGAGGCGGTGCCAGCGTCGTTAACACGGAAGAAAAGCTCAGAGATATCCTTGAGGGAAGAAATGGCAATACCCGCGCTATTGCAACAGGAGAGTTTTATGCTGATGGAAAGCCAAAATATCGTCTTATTGTGGATAACTATCGCGATAAAACAACCAAGAAAACTTATAACAATGCTGTCTTTGAGCTTGGGCTCAAGGGCTTAGACTTCATGAAAGATTATAGCAATACGCATTTCTTGATTATCGAACGAAGCGGTAAGGCCTATTACCGCACGCCCGAATGGATTCTTGAGAACGAACAGATCCTGATGAAGAAACATGCTTTGGTCGAGAAAAACTACTTCGGCAGAACAACCCAAAGAGTTTACCTCGGAAACCACGAAATTGAGGTTCCGGATGTCAATAAAGTTTATCATTTCGCCGATACGTTAAATGCCGAAGGTCAGTTTGTCTTAGTCGGACAACCGGTGGCTGAGACCGTCGTTGAAGATAAAGATTCAGTGTTTGTCGTGATTCGAAAAGACCTGACGCCCAAAGGCGCAGTATATAAATCCCGCACAACCGCTTATCCGAGCTCGGACAGCTTGAGTGACGTCAATCGCGTGCTTTGGCAGGAGAGCCGGGAGAGAAGAACGGATTATTTCTATAGGGATAGCCTTAAGAGCAATCGCCTGCCCGGCTTCTTCCCGGATAGCGCTGTTACTTATGATATCGCGACATCTGACACTCTGTCGTCTTCAAGGAAAACAGGATACGACACGCTTAGCGGTGAGGCGGCGGTTGAGATTCTCGATCGGGTTTTTGGTCTCACTTGGGAAGAAATTCTCGGCGTGGACGGGAAAACGGTTATTAAGAACGACGGCGTGACCGACAGCGCGACCGGAGCGTTTGTCGGAAAGAGAACCCTCTATCACGATAACCAAATCGAACAGCTTGATTATAATAAGGCCAGAAACGGACATACCTTTGTTATTAACCCCGATGTTGACGGGCTTCCAGACAGCGTGCTTTATGACAGCTCGAAAGTGGTGGCTGTGAATCCCGAAAACGGCAATACCCGCGTGCGGGTGCATGTTGATTTGAACGGACTGATTTGGGAACAGGAGAAAGACCCTTACGGCCGTGTTCTTCGCAAAGATGAAGGCGTTTGGGATGCCGCGGCAGACAGCTTTATCGTTCAGCGTGTTACCGAATTTATCTACAACGGTTTCGGTAAATACGATGTGGCCGATACCGTCCGTACAACGGTTCAGACCACAGGTGAGATCTTCACCTCATCGGTGACTGAAGATGTGCGGAACCAGAAAGTTTACGTCAATATAACCAATGAGAAAACTCAGCATAACTGGCAAGAAGCCAAAGACGGCCGCGGTCGCGTGGTCGAAAAATATGAATTCAACCAAAGCGGCCTGCCGATTAACATTACTCGTCAGGATTATGAGGGCATGCCGGGCGTCATTGACCTCTCCAATCATTCCGAGACATGGGTCCTGGATTCTCTGGGCCGCGACAGCCTCTTAATCGACAGCAGTAATGTGCTCTATTCCAACGGCGATATCATTGAAGATATCAATAAAGCGGATGTGACCAGATTATTCAATCATCTCCATAAGGTCCGCTATCAGGGCGTCAAGCTGTATTATCACGACAACGGTGACTTGGCGGCCGAGATTCCTTATCAGGAAATCCGCGACGCCAAGGGCCGCGTGCTCGAGACACACTTCGGATATTTGAATAAGGACGGCGTATTCGTCCCCGTTCTTAAGATTTACAGCTTCTATGAAATAGGAGAAGACCACGCCGGGCTATTTGACATCGCCGGAAAGACGGTGATGACGCTTGTCTTTACCGATCAAAAAGGCCAGTCCTTCGAGATCATATTGGCTTATTCCAATAACACGGGCATCAAAGATGGCATTATTTATTACAAATCCAAACAAGGCTTTACCGATCTTCTATTGCCGCGCGCGCCGGAAGCGATCCACGGCTTCCTGAAACAACATCTCAACGCGACAGGAGATATTCATTTCTACTACGTCAGCAAATCATGGGAAGAACGCCGAAACGGCGCCGGCGACCTCATCAAGACCTTGACCGGCTCAAAAGAATTTGGAATGGACATGTTCCCAGTTGATAATTCTGCCAATCTTATTGAATTCAGCGTTTATCCCCAAAACGGTGACCAGCGTTTGGCCCAAGAAAGCCGTGCTTATCGTTATATTCCTGGTCACGAAGATTATGAATATTATAGAGATGCCATCAAGGCCGAGCCGATAGTTGTAAGCGGCAACTTAAGGGTTGTTTTAGCTAAAGACCAAAACGGCAAGCTTATTCCTGTAATCGTTTATGATGTCCATGACGACCGGCCTAACAAGCAGTCAATTGCCGGTCGTGCCATGCGGTTTGACGGAAGACTTTTTGCAGAATACCATGCCGGCAAACCCCTTCGCGATGTCTTAAGTCTTGTCTATTTTGATTCTCACGGTTTTCCGGATACAACATATGAAATCGATGAACCTGCCAAAACCTTACTTTTTGAAGACTTGAAATCTAAAGCCTTCGAAGACGCTTTATCTGGAAAGACAGCCTTAAAGCCTTATAAAGTTCATCAAGTTGTACTGATTGAAAACGAGGATGGCTATTACTTTGTTTGGGATCAGGATAAACGGGAGAATTTTGTAATTTTCGGAATGCAGCTTGCTAACAGCCATTTGATTGATAATGATTTTGTTGACGGAAAGGAAATAGAGGGTGAGTTCCCGAGGCCATACCTTATGGATGAAGAGCAGGCGCGTTCCTTGGCGGAACGCAATGGAACATATTACTTCATGGACGAGGCGGCCTATCGAGTAGAAGACCAGTATAGTACAAAAGTAATGGTTCCGAAAGAACAAGAATTCTTTAAGCAAGGCGAAGAATATGCAAAAAATCAGTGGACGCATATAGTAAATAACAGTCGCTTGGTCAATCTTCTAAGGCCTCATGTACTTATTCCGGCTGCTATTGTTACCTTGGCAGGTGCAATTATTATTAGCTTTAAATTCCCTCTATTACTCGTTTTAATAAAATCCATCCTTGAACATGTTATCATACCGTTAGTCGAATATTCGGGTCGTAAAATTGACGAGAGAAGAAAGCGAAAGAAATCAGCCCAAAAGACTTTTTCTCCTGATTCAACCGTAGTTGATTCAGCAACAATTGAAAGAAGAAACGAAATCCGAAGCCGCATGATTTCTTTCAGTTTCTTGGAAAGCTTTGTTGAATATATTGATGAGATATACGTCAAAGATCATATTGAAGCCAAAATCGAAGAAGAAAAGAAGAAATTAGATAATCGTTTTGAAAAAGGGAGAAACATAAAGGAAGCCTTGAATAGTGTATTAAATAAGAAAATTGCAAAAGCATTAATAGAGGAAATAGGGGGAGAGGCAGAAACTGTAAAGTCGCTTGAAGATCTTTCTGATGATCTGCGAGAGAAGATTCAAAAAAAGCTTGATGAAGAAGCTCGCAAACAGGCGTACGACCGCATCGTGGCTCCTATATACAATTTCATGGTCCATATTATCCGTGATCAAGCGAAAAAGTATACGGACTATATTTCCGGCAGAGCCAAGATTAGAGATGGTCTGTTCACTCTTCAATCAATGGACTTCAGGGATTTCCTAAGGTATAAGTTGGCTGATGAGGCTGATAAGGCTGATAAGGAGAGTTTCATCAATGAATATAATTATAACGAATACGTGTGGGGAGACAATAAGTTGACTCATATGCCGGAAGATGCCGAAAAATCCGAGAAAATCGAAGAGCTCGTAGGACCCATGAAGAAATACCTTGATCAAAAACGTAAAGATGAAGGACTGACAACTCCGCGCTATCCTCAAATCTTGTTGAAATTTCTTACCTTGACCGTGTTTGGTGAATATATGTGGTGGATTTATCAAACATCTAAACATGATGGAGGCAATGCTCCTGCTGAAAAATCTTTAATGTGGATCTCCATAACCATTCAGTGGCTGGCCACAAGCGTTTTAATAGCAGTATCTTTAGTCTATTTTGTCTCAGGCAGTATTCCTACGTTTGCCTGGATTTTAGGAACTATTATTTATCTTTTGATCGTGCGCGCCTTGTTTAGATCAGTAACATTCTTAAATTATGCGGCTGCGGCGAGCCGGTTAACCAAGAAATTTGTAACTTATAAGAACGTCGGAGATATTACTGAGGTTGTTATGAGTAAAGTCCGGGGATCTAATGGTACCGGTCAACAGGATCAGCAGCCAAGGAGTTTTAACAAAGAGGATTATTACCAGTCGCTTTATGAGAAAGCCTTAAGAGATAAAATCCTTGAGAAAAATTTCATTACAGAGGCAGAAAGGGAAATACTTACTGATGTTTTGAAAAGGGAGAAACCTGTGGAAGATTTGAAAGAAATTAAAGGTCATCGCGCAAGGCTTTTCATCAAGCAGTTTTTTAATCTGCTGGAATTAGTTGACGAGAAGATAAAGGGATATGCCAAAGATCAGCAAGAGATTAACAAAGAGTTTCTCGACGCTATGGCATCTTTAACAATTCAAGTTTCTGCTCACAAGGAAGAAACAATTCCTAAAATGGACACGCTTGACAGCGAGGCCATCGCGTATGCCAGGACTGGAAAAATAGAAAAGGTTATTATGACAACCTTCGAATTGGTCAAGAACAATCTTATGGATGAGTGGAAAATTTATATCGAAAAGACGTTTGGGACAGGTCTCTCACTAGAAAATAGAAAGAAGATTTATAGAGTCAACACCTCACTGAGGCAAACAGCCGAGATTATCGCTAGGGCCACTGGTCAAGAAGTCAAAGAAGTCGGTGACCAGATTATTCGCGAATGGGCCGTCTGGAGAACAGAAAATGTTTACAAGACTGTTAAGGATTTAGAAGAAGCATCGCAAATGGCCTATGAAATGCTTTACCGCGCGGTGGTTCCTTGTCCTGAAGAAAATGCAAGCCAAGCTGAAAAAGACCAATATGAAAAAGATATGCAAACCTGGGTAGACAAAAAACTGCAAATTGTTTTCATTTATCAATTCAATCCCGACAACCCGGGTGTTAATCCCGATAACGAGATTATTTACAATGAATTCTTCCAAAAGGGATGGAAAGTTAACGACAGAGATGCCTCTCGCGTTCTTGTTTCTCCGAAACTGGCAGAGGCTGCCTATGATTCTAAAATCCAAGCCTGGGCATTTGCCAGGCCATATGTGCGCGGAGAAGTGATGCTGACGACTGACTGGTCCCATCTGGTGTTTCCCCACCAGTTCTTCGGCCTTCCTTTTGTTGTGAATGAGTTTACAAAGAATCCTCGTTTGGGTATTCTCCTGCCCGGCCTTTATATTACCGATAATGATATTACACCGACAACAAGGGAGGCTAAAGTAGCGGAAGATATTTGGAATAATTATATCATGCAGGTTAAGGCCCGCTATAACAGCGTGAGTTTCTACGGAAAGGGATTCTTCAGGACTGAAGCGCTTGAAGATGCCGCCGTTTACGAGTCGATTATCGAGGATACATCAACAGGAAATGAAGTCCTCAAAAAGAAATCACCAACAGGTGAAAATTATATCGGCGGTTATGATCACGCTATTATTCTGGGTCAAGCCCGTGAGAAAAACTATAACTACTTTCCGGCCTTCGTTGGCCGCTTTAACGCACCTGTCTACGATGACGCTCGCAGTGTGCGCTTCCAGCAATTTCTCAAAGATCCCAACATCCATTGGAGCGACAAATTGGGCAGCCTTTTTGATTACGATTTCTATCTCAATAAACCCTTTATCATGTGGCTTAATCTTTTCGTCTTTTTCACCGCCTATCTTCTGCCGTTTAGTATGTTTGCCTTTATAGGTGTTGTAGTTCTGTTCATTAATATGGGTTTTATCTTTAGCCAGTCGATTAACTCTTTATCGCTTAATATGTTTATCAATGAGCACGGCCTTATAAAAGGTTATTTCATGTTTATCTGGAGGTTCTGGAAGCTCTTCTTTACCTATGTTCCCTTTATACCCATACATCATAGCAAGATTAAAGCCGCGTCCAAAGGGCTTGTCGGCATGTTTACGCGCGGTGTCAAATCTACTGTTTATATCCAAATGTCTTTTGCCAACCGTTACGAAGTCTTTCGCTCCTCGATTCGCTGGGGTGTATTACTACTCACCATCCTTCTTTTATCCCCATATCATCCTTTAGGCGATGTTATTAATCTCTTCTTTGTCGGTTTCCCGATCGCCTTTATCTGGGGCCCGTTTGTTAAAGATAATCCCTGGTGGAAAGGTATCCTCTTGGGATTCGCCGCTATCCCTTACGCCATATTTATCGATTTATTTGCGGGCCAAATAGCGGAGAAAATTATTATAAGAAGATTAAGAAGACATTGGAATAATGAGAAAAAGGAAATCCAAGAAACTAACGAGGAAAAATTGAGCGCTGCTTCAAAGAATCTAATCATAAAAACAGCGGAAGATCGCTTTCTTGTTGGCTTAAAGCAAGATCTGCTTGGCCGCGCCCTCTATAACACCGCAGAAAATATTTCAAGACTGAAATTTAAAGAATTGTCCTCAACTTATGGCGCTCTCAAAAAACAATTAGATAATGAAATAGAAGTCATGAAGCTTCAGGAACAACTGAAGAAGAGAGGAAAAGACTATTTGGACAAGCCAGTTGGAAAAACCACACCGCATACAAAGGCTGACGATATCATGTTCCTCGCTTTTGATATTGACGGAACCATAGCCAATCATGTCAATTTGGATATGACGCCTAATTTGGTTCCGATCGTCGATCTCTTAATCAGAGATAAGAAGATTATTATTCTTTCCTTCGGCGGCATTAACAATCAGCTTAATCGTATTACGATTCCGATTCGTAAGGTGCTTGAAGAGAAAAATCAGTTAGAAAAGATCAATAACCTCATTATGTATTCTTCAGGCGCAGGCGTAAAAGCCATCTACGATCCCGAAGCAATATTAACAGAGGGTGATCAGGAGATTAAGGGATGGTTTCTGGTCGAGCCTGAATATACCCGCCGCAATTTGTTCGGATGTAAAACCATAGAAATTATAGAAGAAGCCTACAAAGAAATTTATGAGTATTTTCGTGAGAATGCAACCGCGATGCTTAACGAAGATACTAGCATCGGTTGGGATTTTGCTCAAGCGCCAAGTGAAGTCGACAAGCGCGGGCTTCCGATTTTAAAACCGCAAGGAGCTCCAGCAAGGACAGCATATTATGAAAAAGATAAGAAGATTATTCGTTATATTGTCCAGTTGGCGACTTTCTTTCCTACCGATCTTCGCCTTTTATATGTATTGAAATTAAGAAAAATGCTTGCATTGAAGCTCGAGGAAACCATAAAAGATTATGAGGTCGATATTTTAGAGGATGTCAGAGATAAGATTAAAGCGGATGAAGAATTATCAAGCCTTCTGATTGAGTGGAGTGTGTATGAAGGTCATGAAGAATTAAATGATCTAAAAAAGAAAGCTGAAGAAGCGATCAAAGATAAGTTCCCAGCATGGGAAGAGTACGTCGAGGCTAAAAAGTGTCGTCTGGCTGAATACGCGGACTTAACAAAGCCGATAGATATCCGCGAGGGAGGCGCTGTTAAGGGTGGAGGCGTTGTTAAGGGTGGAAGTACCATTGAAATTACGCGTATTACTGAGGGTGGAAAGAAGAAGGCTTATGAAGATATAGCAAGAAAATTAGCAGATAAGCAAGGAAACGAATATGAAGAAGTGCTCTCAAGAGGATACTTTTTCGGTGATGAATGGTGGCTGAAAGAAGCACCGGTTCCGGTTGATCTTCGGCATACTATTGATCTCAAGCGTGTTTATGATAAAAATTGGGTTGAAAGAAACGAAGAAAACAAGGAGTGGTTTGACGGCATCGCAGTCGAAGATCCAGGGGAAGTGACCAGAAGAATTGAGGCCATGAAAAGAGGCGAGCAAGGGGAAACCTTCGTCGATGTCAAAAATCATATATTATATTGGGTTGGTGAAGGTAACGATGCTTCCGTTACCTTTGTGGGAGCTGAAGAGGTTCCGGAAAAGATTGAAGAACGGGAAGCCATCGAGAAAAACACTGATCCGGAAGTTGTTAAAGGACCTGTAATTATCAGTGTGGCCGGCCGGCCGGAGACGATTTCAATGAAAGTCATAGAATCTTCCGAAGGCAGTCCAAGAGTAGTTAAGTTTGACAAAAAAGATAGAATACTTAACCTGCACAACCGCTATTTCTGGATTCCAAACGGCAATCCGGAGGCTTCCGCTGTTGTTTTAAATAAACTTGTTAAACAGATTGATAGCGAGAGAGAGAACAACACGGCTCAAGCTAATCAGGATAATACTGCTAATGATAACCAGGGCAACACCCTCTTAGCCCTTGATCCGGTGGCTCTAGTCTTTATGTCAGCAGCCTTACTTAT
>CAYQQO010000007.1:9105-26639 GCA_964420115.1 uncultured Candidatus Saccharibacteria bacterium
GGATATCTTCAGTGAGCTTATGCGTGAGATGGTTAGAGGAGATTTAAACGGCAACCCCCTCTTAGCCCTTGATCCGGTGGCTCTAGTCTTTATGTCAGCAGCCTTACTTATAGCCTCAATCTTATCCTCGATCGCTATTATTAAACACCGTCGTCAGCAAAAAGAACTCCGCCTGCGCCAAAACATCCTTAAGCTCATGGGCGTCGAAGGCGGCTTAACCGAAGCCCAGCGCTTGGATGACCAGGCTCAAGCTGAAAAGAACGCCGAACAAGCCATCGCGTATATAATTGCCAAACTCAAAGAACACAACCTGCCGACCGACGGCACCCTGACTCAGGCCCAATTCAACCGGCTTTTTGGCGCGCGCCCGATTGTCATGGCCGCCGGCAACGCCACCCGCTTCAGCAAATATATCCATAAGACCATGGCCTTCTCGGGCATGCCCAAGAACAATATGATGCTGGCCTTAGAAGGCTCATATGCCACCCCTGGAGTTAAACCGGCGGTCTTTATCGGTGAAAAAATCCTCGGCCTGATCGCCAAAGATGAATACCTGACCGGCTTTAATGAAGACAAGCAATACTTTACTCTCGGCGAAGGTCTGCTTGCTGAAATGGACCAAGCCGTGTTCGTTGACCAAGAATATCTTGACCGGGATAAAATCTTATACTACTTCGGTCGCGCCGATCTGATCATGGCCTTCGGCCGCAGCATGGGCCACGGGGATGCCTTTATCCGTTCGGTTAAAAAACTTAACGAGTTACCCGAAGACGAGCAAGTGCCCTTCTCACAAATCGCCTTCGGCGAGATGGCCGCCTCCACCGATAAGAACAAATCCAACGCTTCTCTGATCACTTACCTTAAGATGGTCTCCGGCGACTTTAAGGCGGTGGCCGGCGGCAAAAAAGCAGCCCGCGTCAAAGGCCTCTACGAAGAAAAATCCCTAATCGGTAAAGGCAACTTCTTTATGTTGAACGGCCGCCTGGCCTCATATACCGACTGGGAACAGATCCCGCATCTTAAAGACATGAATAAAGGTGACCAGAGTAAAGCCCGCTGGGACCGGGTATATGCCGACCATGCCGCTAGCTTAAAACAACTCCTTGAGGGAATCAATGAACTTAAGGAAGATTTACAAAAAGAACTGTTAACCCAAGAGGAATTCAAGGAGAAGATCAAAGCCCTGCGCGGCAATGCCGGCTATAAATACTTCCTTATCTCCGATGAAGGCGAGGTTTTCACCCAGGAGAACTTAAAAGATTTAACCAAACAGCTGAACCGCTGGAACGAGTTATCACCGGAAGTTAAAGCATTCATCAAGCGCCATTATGCGGTTGTCGAACACGGCGATAAGGTAGATATCCTGATCTCTTCGAATACCGGTATCTTCCGCAACCAGGCGGTCATGGCTGTGCTTGATGAAATCCAACAAGATTTTACGGAAAATAACTTCGATGACCTCACTCAGGATAACCGCCGGGCCAGCATCTTCTGGGGCGTTGACTGGAAAAATAACGAATCCAAGACCCTGGCCTGGAACGTCATGCGCTTGATCGCCGAAGATTCGCGCGAGACCAATCCGGATAAGGATGTGCCCCTGGCGCTTGTTTATGTCGGTGAGGCGCCTTCCTCTATCAAAGACGGACAAAAGCAAATTGACTTTGCCAAGGCCCGGAAAGAGCCTTTGGCTGAGGCCGCCGGCTTCAACGGACTCGAAGACCTCATCAATGAAATCCGCTCAGGCAACCCGACCAGGGCCGCGGCCATGATGCTTGACGCCCTCCCAGAAGCATCCTCGGCCCCAGAGCAAATAAGAAGCCACCGCCGTAGCTTAGAGCGTCTCTTTAAGGCCTTCTCCAGGGATTCCAATCAGCATCATCTGCTTATAACCATCCGCCTCTTGGAAAGACAACTGGCAAGAGGCGCCCTTACCGAGAGCGACATCGAAAAACGCCACGCTCCGCCGGCTGTATTAATCGGCCTCGGCCGCCAGGCCGTCGCCCAAGCCCTTGACCGCGGGCTTTTAGCCAATAACTTTCAAGCCCTCGCCTACAACAAAGAATACCGATCCGCCATTCTTAACCTTCGTAAATATTACATTAATAAGACCTCTAAAGATAAACAGGAATACCTTTTACTGCGCTTAGGAGACCTCATTACCCAGGCCATCTCAGAGCAAATGCCCGAAGATATCTCTTTAAATACATTAAGCAGCCGGGCCAGAGAATTCGTTCCCGCCGGGAAGGCTTCCCAGCCTGTCTCCAAACCTAAAATCGTCCTGTTTACCGGCGGTACGGCCATGGGCACTCTTTATAAGGAAGCCATTGAGAAGGCCGACCTGTTAGGCAAGTATGACCTTTATGGCGTTGTCGGCAATAACGATGACGGCGGCTCCAGTTATGTCATCGTGGTCAGCTTGAATGAAGCCGGCTACGGCATTATTCCGCCGCCGGGAGATCAGGTCAACAGCATTCAGGGGTTTGCCACTGAAGATAAACGGCGCTATATCTTGGGCGACGGCGGCCGCATCGACAAGCAAACCAAGGGCGAGACCATATTTGAGGGTACCTTACCTTTGATCGCCCAGAGTGTTGCCGACCGTGAGCTTATCTTAAATAATGACTTCTTCTACTTCAGCCAGGTACTGCTTGCGGCCGTCAAGAACATCGACAACCTCAATGAGAGACATCAAAAAGAAATCATTCCAGCTGCCGGCGCTTCTATCCGCAACATCCTTCTGTTAGGCTTTTTGGCCGACAGAGGATTTTTCGACACGGCTGATAATGCGAATATCAATCAATCGGCCGTCGCCACCGAAGACCAACAGGCCGCTTACCGCTCCGCCATGAAAGACCTTATCGCCTCGCTTGGCATTGAAGATCTGGAGGTCATGGTCTCAAGCTTTGATCCCAAGACCCTGTATGTGCGCTACCGCGATTACACCCTGCTTGTCAGAAACAAAGATAACCAGGATAAGGCCGAGGCCTTGACCGTACGCGCCGAAGATGGCCGGGTCATCATCCGCAACCCCGCCCCGGCCGGCAGCCGCATCGCTCTGGAAACCATCCTTAATCAAGGCGAAAGCCGTATCTTACAGGACATGTCTATCGGCTTTGCGGCCGCGAGCAATCTGGCCGTTGAAAACGATAAAGGCCGAATCGCCCTTAAGATCAACGGCAAGATTTATCTCATCAAAGAACAAGATAACGGCAATACTACCTTGCTTGAGAATACCGCTAACGCTGAAGATATTATCACACTTGCCAATGACGGTACCGGCCGTGATCAGCAATATGAAAACAGAAAAGACCAAAAGCCGCTTTTTGAAGTCGATGGTCTTGAGGTATTTTTACGCACCCGGCTGGTCAAATGCCAGACCAACATGACCGAAACCGTCAACGAATCAGCCTTTGAAGAAATAGGATTCCTTGAGGGCATGGGCATGGAAGGGACAAGGCCGCCACGCAGGATTTATTCCCAACCCAATATTAAACTTATTGGTATCCTTGAAAATTTACAAGCAGGCGACACGATTATCGCCGGTCCGGGCAGCTATTCCAGCTCGATCCTGCCGCATTTTATGGTAAGCGGGGTGGCCTATCAGATCGAACAGGCCAAAGCAAGAGGGGTAAGAACGATCTTCCTTAATAACGGCAGCGTCGATAACGAGACTATCAACCTGTCGTTTATCGACATGGTTCAGGCCTTTGACCAAGTCGCGGAAGGCCAATTTGAAGATATCTTCTCGCATGTGGTAAGCGGCAGATTCGATATTCTGGATAGAATGCCGGATGTTGTCCAAAAACTCGATGCTGCCGAGCAAACCCTTGAGGATCAATTAGCCAATGATCCTCTGGCCGCGGCCAAAGAGGTAGCCGGGAAGATCATTGAAGAAATCGAGGCCATTGATCCCACGTATAAAGTCTTAGAAAGCTTAGCCCTGCAAACCCTTGAAAGAACCACGCCCGCAGCAAACATGCTTGCGACCATCAAAGGTAATCCGGGTTACCATAAGGACTTCATCGAGCGTATCGCTATCCTCATTAACACCGTCTACGGTAAGCGCAAAGCCGAGATCCGCACCGATCCTTCCGCGGCCTCCAAGACCGCCAAATACAGCGTCGGGCCCATGGTCCTGACGCACCAAGACAGGCAAAGATTAAACCAAGTCCAACGGGTTGAGGCATCTCTCTTAACCTATAAACGGGTTCAGCAGCGGGAAGCCGGGAAGTTTACTGACCGCGCTTTGTATAATCCGGATATCTTCAGTGAGCTTATGCGTGAGATGGTTAGAGGAGATTTAAACGGCAACACCCTCTTAGCCCTTGATCCGGTGGCCAGTATATTTATTCTTATGACTTTCCTTGGTCAAATTGATTCAGCCAACAAAGCCCTTCACGCAATTGATAAATCTGAAAAATCTCTAATCGATGAATGGGACAGGGCTATAGATGCTTTACCGGCAGAATTGACAAATGATGAAGTTATCGATCTTAAAATAACTTTTGATAGGGGCTTTGATGGACAAAATACTGTAGAAATAACCATTCCTTCGATTAAGATATTAGACCAAAAATCTCAAGACATCATTGCCAAATACCTTGCGATATACATTAATAACGGGGCGTATACTATCGGCGCTTCCTATGTTTATATCGAAGGATCAGGCCAAGGCTTCTTTGAAAAAATCCGCAAAACGTTTGCTGCTATGTTCGATCGCCTGGATCGCAACGGAAACGCCGACAGCGCGACGCTTTATTTAAGCGATTATTTTGGTCAACGTTTTAAAATCATTCGAGGCCTTGCTCCGCAGCGAAAAGAAAAAGAAAAAGAAAAAAATATTCCCTCTAAAACCGGCAATCTCAAAGGCGTTTTTGTTGGCATCGACATCGGAGGCACGGAAATTAAAACCACTGTTCTAAAAGATGGTGAAGATTTAACCGCCAAATTCAACACCGAACAAGATCATAATAAGCGCCGGGCCCTTACGGAAGCTTATCTAGATAAGAGTTGTTTTGTACCCGATGGCCGTTTCAATTATTATACTTTCGTTACAAAGGTTGTGAATCTGATTGAAAGCAATCTCAAGTCACTGGAAATTCCAGCTCAAGATGTTACGGCAATTGGTTTTTCTTGGGCCGGAGCGGTGTTCAAAAACAAGATTGCTGCTTCTTCAAAAGTCTCTTTGGCAATGCAGGGGGCTGTTACCGAATACGGTCAATACGAAGAGTACCGTAAAATGATGCAAATCGTTAGAGAAATTTCGGCTCTAGTAGCATTCTTTAGGATTGGAGAAGAACAACCGGTGCCGGGCAAGCCTTTTGAGAGAGAAATCAAAAAAGAACTTTACAAGAAAGATATTCAATCAATCTCCGAAGGCCGGCTGGATGAGATAGAAGGCCTTGCAGAGTCGGATAAGTGTCAATTAAAAGAATTAGCTGACGCCTTATATTTTAAGAAAACCGATGTAAGAAATAAACTAGATGTTTTTCATCACGATGTTGCCCGTAGGCTGAGAACTGAAAATCCACCCAGGGCTTTTATACTCAATGACGGTGACGCGGATCTTGTCAGAATGCACGCCCAGATGCCCGAGCTTTTGGATGTTATTGTGATTAAGCTGGGCACAGGGTTGGCAGGCGGATACATAGATAGTGAAGGCAATATCAGCGGACTTAACGAATTTGGGCGTATCGTGCTCGACTTATCGAACCAGGCCAACGTTAATCTCTTTACCCAAGTCAAAGGCCTGGCGACCCAGCATGTCTCATCCGGCGGCGTTGTGACAATGGCCAAGAACAGAAACCTGATTGATATTATCCTGGCTGAAAAACAAGCAATCGAAGCGAGAATCCAAGCCGGAGAGCTGACTCAGACCCAATATGAAGCCGATGTTTACAGAATGATTAGAGCTCTTCAAACCGTAGATGACGCCAAAGATAAGAATAAATTTGATTCCAAAGAAGTTGGTATGCTTCTTATGTCAAAACTTATGGTGAGATCAAGACAGATGGCCGAAGAAATATTCAAAGCTATGGCAGCCAATATTGTTGCCACGGGAGTCCACTTGTCGAAGTTTTACGGTACTCAAAGAGTGCTTTTATCCGGAGGAGTTTTAAACGGCGAGACAGGAAGATTTATTAAAGCCGAGGCTCTCCGTTTGCTTAAAGAAAAGTACGGCTTGAATAATTTTGAGCTTATTTTGACAGGTGATGAACAGCAAGCGGATAATAAGTATGCCAGAGCTTTTGAAGGTGCTCTTGGCGCCGCCTATTATGTGGCTGAGATGGCAAGCAGAAAAGAAGGCTTATGCGCTATCTTCATTCCATCCTTGCTCCTTCCATTCTTGCTCCTTGGTATTGTTAATGAAGAATCGAGAAAACTAGAAACAAAATTGAGCGCTATGGAACAAAGGTTTAAAAATTTATATAAACGATGTAGAAATAAGCAATCTGTTGAAGTACAAGATTTAGATTTTTCGTTGTATAAAGAAATCGAAGAAATTATAAAAAAGACCAATTCATTTGTTAATGAATTGGGTGTTGCAGATGGTTTAATCCGAGAAGAAACAGGAGAAGCCACGTATACTTTTAATGAACGATGGCTAGCCAAGCATCATGACTATGATTCTTCAATTGTTTTCGAACATGGCACTTCTTTAAATGATTTGATTGATAGAGCTATGCTTGCAAAAGGAATTATCATTAGCATAGATAGAGAGATCTTGGAATCAAGAATAATAGATGAAGATGATGGAAGCGATTCACACTATATGTGGACAAAAAGCCAGAAAAAACAAAGAAGTTCAGTTAAATATATCTCTCATTCAGATTTTGTACGATTTTTAAAAGGGAAGAGGAATATTTCAAAAAATAAAAAGAAGATTTCAGCCAAAAAAGTTAGATTCATAAGATTGGAAAAAGTTGTTGATGCCAGCAAATACGGAAATAAAGCCTACTTTTTGGGTGAACTCATGAGATTAGGCTTCGCGGTTCCGACTGGATTAGTAATTACCAGTGAACAAAAAATAACGGAAGAAACCATCAATAGTTTGTGGTCAGAATTTGAAGGAAACATTAAGCAAGGAGTAAAGCTGGCGGTAAGAAGTTCTCCATCCGTTTCTATGCCTGGTTTACTGGAAACTAAAACTGATATTTCAAATAAACAAGAACTTCAAGAAGCCATTGAAGCGGTCGCTTCATCCTGGGGCAGCGTTAAAGCCAAACAGTATTGCGAGTTAAAAGGCGTTAAAGAAGAAAATATGGGAATTATCATTCAGAAAATGGTCCAGGGAGATAAAAATAGTAATTCTGCCGCGGGCGTGTTGTTTACCCGGGATCCCATTTCGGGCAATGACGCGTTAAGCGGTAGATTTTATATTCAAGCAAAAGGTAGAGATATTGTTGCAAGAAAAAATATAAAAACTCAACCAATAGAGGAGCTTCCTAGGATATTTGGAGATATTTATAAGAATTTAGAAGAATTAAAAATTAGCTTAGAAAAGAAGTATAAGGCAGTTCAGGAAGTAGAATTTATTATAGAAGATGATAAATTATGGATTCTTCAAAGCCGTAATGCCGAATTATCTCCTAAAGCAAGAGCAAGGGTGTTCACAGATATGGCTGCGCAAGGAATAATTAACCAATTTCGCATGCTTGCTGAGATTGAAAGAGCATATAAAGCACAAAAAGAGAGAAAGATATACAAAATAAAAGAGGACGCAAAATTACAAAAGGTAGCCGAAGGCAGTCCTTCTTCATACGGTTGCGCCTTAGGGAAAGTTGTTTTTGATTTGGATGATGCGAGGCGGCTATCATCACAAGGCCAATCAGTTATATTAGTAGCCCTTTATCGTCCAGAAGAAATAGAGCAAGCGATACTGGATGGAACAGTATCAGGTATCATTACTCAATATGGACACGAAGCTTTACATGAGAGCGTGTTAGCAAGAAGCCAAGGCATACCATTAATTGATGGAATCGAGGGAGCAGCAATTAGGGGTGGAAAATTAACAATTGGTCAGCGCCTGCTAAAAGAAGGAAGCTTAATCGTAATGGATGCCAATGACGGAGCAATTTATATACCTGAAGATGAAAATGTTCTGATTGAAGACAAAATAATACCTATTTTGGGAGTAAATTTTGATTATGAAACGGAACAAAAAAGAATTCAAAAAGCGTATGTAAATATAGAGTATGAAGATTTATTAACAATTCATAGAGAACTTTGCGCAAATATTAGGAATAGACAAAAAATAGATATCGATGGAATTAAGAAAAATCTAAAAGCCCACGTTATCCATTTAATAATTCTTGAGAAAGGAAAATCTTTAGGTAATAAATCTTCCGATGCTGCGGACTTTGCTTCCAGGACATTGGATAATTCGGATTCTATTAATTGCCTCATTTTCCCATTGGTTTTTGGAGCGATTTCACATTCGGATGCTGCAAATAAATTTTATTCAAGCTTAACAGCCACATATAAAGCCTTCGAAGGATTGACGGAACTATTTAGGGTTTTTTATAATCCTTTACGTTACATGAGAGTAGAACAGTGGGATGCTTTTATGGATCGAAAATCGGTAGCCATCGCGGAATATAACCAAGCTGTAGAAAACCTATTGGAGGTTTCGAATCAGAAAGAAATTAAGATTCATGATGATGGAATGCCAGAAATAAGAGAAGGATCTATCATTTATGATCGGCGAGAAATAAAGGAAGGTAAAGATCCTACAAGAGTTTATCGGTTTGTAAGAATTGACGATAATAGAAAGGGTCTTCTTTATCAATCGCTACCGATGAAAGTATTCATGAAAATTGTTGCAGATCAAGCCGGTTTTTATCCTCTATTAATTACTGTTGACGGTTTTACCGAATATGTGAAATCAAAGATATTTGTGGAGCTTATGCCTAAGTCGTTCGATAGCGAAGACCTAAGAGCTATCCTAATTTCGGGAATGGAGATATTAACGCGCTTTGGCAGCACAAAGGAAGAATTGAGCAGAGCGAAAGCTATTGATCAGATCTTGGAAATAGGTGTCTTGGAAGTGCGGGAAAAAGGCTTCATTGGCTTTGATTTTAACGGGACCATCTTTGGAAAAAATGAATCAGGCCAAAAGAAATTAGGGGAAGGAATAGCGCAAGGTTTTATCGACTTTTTAAATGCTGGATTCAAAGTAGTTATTGTTTCTAACAATAAGATTGAAGACTTCGCAGGAACAGAAGGCAAATTAGTTACGGATGAAGGAAAATTCATTTTGGAACTTGTTGTTCCCGCCAAAAGAAAGAACCTTATTGTTTACCTTGATAATCAAACCAAAAAATATTCATTTGATGAAGATGAGGGTACTATTGAGCACAAAGAGTATAGAAAGGGTTTTGAATCGGAAGAGCAATTAAACAGAATTTTCAGATCTATTAAAGATGCACTGAATTCAATGGCCGGTTTATCCGAATATTCAGTAAGGAGGAAAAAAACCCAGATACGTATTGATATTAATTTAAGGGATAAAGATACTAAAAAGAAAATAACAAACGAATTAGAAAAGGCGTTAAATAATGAAACAATATTCGGGCAAAAGATAAGGGTGCATCCGGGAAGAACCGGAATTTACATATTGCGAAGCGACTTGGATAAGTCAATTCCAATGAATGATGCCATCAAAACATTGCAGGCCGATAAGGATAAAGTCCTTTATTTTGGAGACAGGTTTGAAATCGGTTCCAAGCAGGATGAAGTTGCTGTTTCAATATCCGGTGTTATGGGAATCAATGTAGGAGAAGAGAAAGAAAATAATCTAACCCAAAAGGTCATTTATCATGGAAAAGGGCTTCGGGGAACAAGAGAAATTATTAAACACATAATGAGCGCAGTCGGAAAAGAAGTCGACCAAGAAACATCAAAAGACCAAAGCGTCACCGCCTGGGGTATTCGTTTTGTGGCAAAAGCGCTTATTGCTGCGGCACTGGTGTTTGCGGCATTACCGCAAACGGCATTTTATGTTACGCTTATGCTTTCCGCCCTGACTGTGGGCGGCTTTGCTTTCCGAATGACCAAATCGATGCGTTGGCCGGCGGGGCTGGGTACTGTTTTTGTGACGATTGGCTTTGTTGTTTTCTCACCGTTTATTCCTTTGAAAATCGCCCTCACTGCTGCCGTTCTTTTAGCCAGTGGCGTGACCTATCGTATGGCGCGCCTGATGAGAACGGTTGAAGAACTGACCGAGAAAGAAGCCCGCGCGGGACCTTCAAAATACAAATTACACCGGTTGTTTGAGACGGCAAACTTGGATTACAAGGCCGAATCTGCTATTGCCTCGCGCGGTAAGCGGGTTATCCTTAAGAACGAATCTGCCCGCGCCGCTATTGCTTCCTTGTTTAGCCCGTTCATACAGCATCTTATCGTAGCCCACGAAAAATATCATTTCCGCACACGATTTAGAATTATCAACGAAATTCCCGCCTATATTGCAATGGTTGTCGGCTTGCTGGTCATTCCTCTGTGGCAATCCTCGCAGACTATTATTACAAAAATCAAACTTATCCGTTCGGCCGAAGTGGCCTTCCAGCGCCCGACCGATATTCTTCTTATGGGCGGCGGGACCGGTACAAGTGCCAATGTCGCGCTTTTCCACAAATACGGACTCGCGCCTCTGGAAGAACCGATTAAGGTCATTGTCGGATTTTCCGATGACGGCGGGAGCTCAGCCGCCATTCAAGAAGTGCTTCACGAACATTTTAATATTCATATTCCCTCTCCGGGAGATACGGTTTCGTCCATGGTTGGAAGTGTTCCGGAGGCCTGGAAGAAAGATATTCTCAATTATCGTTTTGACGAGGAAGAAACCACTGTTGAAGGTCTGGGCCGAATCCGTAACGTGATTTTGCGCAAATACCGCGAAAGCGTTAATATTAAAGATATCGACCAGTTTGTGGTTTCGATAGAGAAATACCTCAAATTAGTTGATGACCGACTGATCAAGCCCGGATTTCTTGTTCTCCCCGATAAAGGACACTCTCTGAAGAATCTGCTGCTTTTGGGTATTTCGATTAAAAACAAGTCGATTCGTCTGTCTAAGAAACGTTCAAAGGTCAAGGCCTTTATTGCCGCGCCTTATTTAAATAAAAGCCGTTATGCGGTATCATTCTATAAATTCCACCGGCTGATTCGCTCCAATTCCGTGACGATCCCCTCAAGCTTTACCTCGCATCGAGAAGCGCCTCTAAAAATTATCTTCGATAACGGAACACGAAAACGCGGCCAAAGCAATATTGTGGCTTCTGACGAAGGACAACCGTTTCGGGGTATTGAATTCGGGCATTCTTTCGATGAGGCTGGAACACCCGAGGTTAACCCAAGAGCAATTGACGCTATTAATCATGTGCGTCCAGGCGGAATGATCTTGGTTGGCCCCGGAAGTTTCTTTACGAGCGTTATGCCGAATCTCGCCGCCGAAGGCATTTCGGACGCGCTCCATGAAGCAAAGAGACGCGGGGTTCGGGTTGTCTTTGTCTTCAATCCGACCAAGAGTCGCGAGTTAAGGCATCAGACGGTGAGTTCCATTGTTTCCATTGTTGAGAAAATAAGCGGCTTTGTCTTTGAAGATATTTTCACGGATACGATTATAAACCGGGTCGACAAAGAAAGAGAAGACCTTCAAGAGCTAATTGTCAAGCATCAAGAAAAAGCGGCTTCTGTCGCAACTCATATGGTCGGTAAGTTGGTTGAAGATTATCTGGTTGCGGCTCCTTGGGAAATCGCGCAATTACGCGATCGCGGCGTAAAAGTGTATTGGGAAGAGTTTGGTATTTTAACCATGACTGAATCCCGGAAAGCCGGAGAGGTCGGCGCCAAAGATCTAAACTATATTTATGATACGGCCAAGCTTGCGTTTCTGTTCTCTCTTATTCAGAAGACAGCTCGCACCGGCGCTAAGCCGGTTATAGCGATGGACAAAGACGAAACATTAACTGAGCCCAGAGAGGAAGCTAAGCCTGAGATCGTTAATCGTTTGCGTCAAATACTTGAAGCTGATGGGATGGTGGCTGTTATTTCCGGCGCGGATGCAAAGCGCTTACATCGCGAAGCGTTTTTGCCTCTTCGAAGGATATTGAACAATTCTCAAAAAGCTATGCTTGAACGGTTCTATATCCTTCCTTACAATGGCGCCTCCATGTACAAGTATGACGCTGTTAAAGATGATTTTGATCTCCTTTATACCGTATCTCTGGAGGAGGAAATCGGAAGCGAGAAAATGCTGCGAACGATTGAAATTATTAAAGCGATTATGAAAGAATTCCAGATTCCTGAGCTTCCGGGTGAAGACCAAATCAACAATCAAGGCCTGCAAATTCAATTTTCGGCGCTTGGCGTGAAGACAATCGATAAGAAGGACCGGGTGCGTTTTGATCCTGACGGTAAGAAAAGAAAAAAATGGGCCAAGGCCATTAACGACCGCCTGAAAACCGAAGACATTCCGCTTGAGGCTTTGGTCGCGGGCAAAACTTCTATCGATATTGTTCTCAAAGGCGTACATAAGGGGTTCGCGATCAATAAGTTGGTCGACATTCTGGGTATTTCCTATCAACAAATATTCTTCGCGGGAGATTCGTTTGAAGAAGACGGTAATGATGCCCCGGCGGCCAGAAAAGTAGATTTGGCGCTCAATGTCGGCCCGGCGATTGAAGGCCAGTATCCTTCGCAAACGACAATTACTACTCAACAAAGAAGTTACCAGGGGCTTAAGGATTATCTCGACATTCTTATCCAGGTTCTTGTCAATCATCCGGAAGCCAAGCATTCGCATAATGCTTATGCCGAGGAGAAAAATCCAGAAGAGTTAAGGGCGGTAAGCTTTGAGGTTTTTTCTCTTGTTCTCCTTTTAGGTGCCATTGATTTGTCGATTTATCTGAGACGCAAGTTTACGATTATGGATTTCAGAGATATCACCGCGCAAATGCTTTTAGGCGAAAAGTGGAAAAATTCTTTCCGTCTGGCTGATGAACACGTTATGGTGCTTTACGAAAAGAAAGAACGAATTTTGCGCGTGGTTGTGGCCAAGGAAGATGTGCGCGAACCACGGGGCGATTATGATTTTGATCTGATGCTCGGTTTTAAGATTTTATTCGATGATAATTACCGTGTATCACAGGTTGAACAAAACAAAGCACTGTTAAGCATTTCAAGAGCCAGCGCGGCCGTTGTTTTGGAACAATCGGGTCTGGTGCGCCGGATTTCCAGAGCGCTCGAAGATTTTATTAAGAAACAGTTTGCTCTTCAAGAGGTCAACGACCAGCTTATCAAGCAAGAAAATCTTGTGGCCGGGGTTATTCCGCTTGAAACTTATAAAAAATATGTTTATGGGTTAAAGCCTGGCGATATTTTTGATGGGAACGTTTTAAGCAACATGATTGATCTCAAATTAAGCAAGAGCCGGCAGATTCGCCTTAGGGCTCTTAATTTATTGGGACAGGCCGTCTCGAAAGGTTTTTTAAGCAAAGAAAAATACCGAAAAATTAGCAATGAATTCTTGATGGAAGACGTCAGAGAAGATTTGCGTTTGGTTGAGCGTACGATCAGAAATGACCGTAACTTTGTATTGGATATCATGGAAAAAATATTCTCCGAGAAAATGGAATATTCGGATCTTTACGGCGCAAGCGTGATTGTCAAGTATTTCCGCAGGGGCAATAATAAACAAATTTATCAGCTCCGCGTCAGATTGACCGACTCAAGGGCCTTTTCCTTTGCGATTTCGACAATCAGAGATACGAGTTTCGGACCGAATTATGAATTTCTTTTATCCAGCACAAATCTCTGGGAGAAGCTCGTCTCCTTAGATCAAAGTCATATTGCGGTTTTGGGAGCTGTCCGGTGGCATAAGGATTTTGATTTCAAAACGGTTGAACTTAAGATCGGGCAGGAGATTATTTCAAACGATATCATGATTACTGCCCGCGAATTCGTGCCGGGCAAAGATCTGGATGAAATTCTTGGGGATATGACAATAACCAAGCAAGATAAAGAAAAAGCAATCAGGGAAGCCGTTAAAACTTATCTTTGGTCATGGTATGTATCATATAAAGACGGTCAAGGCATCTTTCTGGGCGATCCTAAACCGGCTAATATCGTTCTGAGTAAAAAGTCAGGAATCTGGAAAGCTAAGAAAATCGATCTCGATTTACTGCGCATGGTGTCTAAAGATGCAAAATTCGGGGGCATGACGGTTTTGAGCAGTTATAAAACGTATACGAAAGAGACAGTTCTATCGGCTTTGCGGACATTATTGCGCGAAGCTAGGGAAAGAGAAGAGATAGCCTACAAACCGGAAGCGTTAATCGGAATTGTTGAAACAGTGGTTTCAGAATTTTTCCACGGCCAAGCGGCTGCAGAAACGAAAGATCTTCTTATGGATGAGGTTGCCGGAAAAATCGAAAGCGATTATCCGCAACATTTGATTTTGACGGATGGCACCCTTGGGCCAATTATGGATGCCGCGCGCAAAGCTGAAACAGAGACCCTGATTGAGTGTTCCATGGAGATCGTTATAGATTCGCTTAGCGGATACGCCCAACATGCTCAGGGAAAAAATGGTTTTGATTTTCTCAAAACACCCGAAGCGCCAGACGGCTCAGAACTAAGGATAGGGGTCATGCCACTTTATGAGTACTACATTGACCACGAGGGCCGGGAGCATCAGATTGATTGGGATAAGGAAGAAGGGATCCGGCCGGTTTATCTCTTAGAAGAAAACGAAGAAAAACCTTTGGTTTTGACGGTGAACTTCTTGGGTCATTACGGAGATCAGAAAGTTAAGATTTACTGGACTATACACAAAGGAAGCGTGCTTTTATTGATTCGTTTGCTCGAAAACCGGGAGCTATTTAAGAATCTCAATCCGGCCTTCCCCGGCAAGGAGGAAGAACGTGTCGTGCAAAGAGCATTTTTTGCAAAGGCATTTGTCGAGCTTCTGAAAAAACTCGAGATCCAAGCCAAGACGGTGCATATCGATGAGGCCTTCTTACTGTTTATCGCAACGTCAATGCTTAATGATAGAGAATATCATGAAGGCGCAGAGCAAAAAAGTATTTTTGAGCAGACAACCATGGCGATAGATGCGAAAGATAAGGAAACGGAAGTCTGGAAAGGCGATAAGATTCGCTTGATGGAATATCATATCGGCTATGATCTTTTAAGATTGCATAAGATTGGCGAAGGGGGAGAAAGTGAAGTGTTTGTCGATGGCGAGGTTGACATTTTAGCTGCGGCACAAAGAGCGGCTAAAAAGATTAACAAGCTTTACGATCGGAAGAGTGGCGAAAGCGAAGTAACGGTTTATAGCGTTGAGATTTTTGGGGCCACGATTCTTGTATTGATAAGTGTTGCCAAACTCATTTATAAGCTTATTAAACATGTAAAGCAAAGGGCAAAGGCTGAAGAGGCCAAAGAAGAAAGAATTGCTCAGTTCAACGAAATCATTATGTGGACGAAGAGGGCGGATGGAACGTGGAGCAGGAGAGTTATTCCGTTGGCACAGAGCGCGATAAGCATGTCACAAGACACAGGAAACATGTCACAAGACACACGTCACAAGTCACAAGACCCAACGGACTCAACAGACCCAATAGACGCAAGAGACCCAATAGACGCAAATGACATTCCGCCGAGAAATGTTCCGCAAAGGGATTCCTTAACCCGTTGGTTCCACTTTGGCGTTGTGCCGTTTGGCATGCCGGCGGTTGGTTTTATTTCAATCGAAACATTAGTGATTGCGGGTATCTCGCTCGTTGTTCTTGCCGGGCTTGGGATTTTGGGTTATTTAAGCTATAAGAGATGGTTTGCCAAAAAAGTCGCAGCACCCAATAAAGTTTTTAAAGCAATAGCTGGTGTTGTCAACGGGCCGTTATCCGTAATTTCGAGTGTTCCTTCCGTGGCAGGAAGCCGAAGCATTGGACGGATAACGGCCCAAATGTTTAAAGGGACGCTGTCAAGAATTTCTACCTCTACCGTGGCGGTGGGAGAAATTACATTGTCAGCGGCCCAAACATTTGTTCGTGTAGTCCGTTCCTTTGTGACGCCTATCTCGCAAACAACACCCAATGATAATTTTCCTCCGATAATAAATAATGGCATCAATGGTCTTATGATACCGGTGGGCTTAATGGTCGGAACAATCAATATAGCTATTGCCCTAAAAGCCTTGATTGTGGCCGTGGTGATTGTAGGGATTATATTCTTCATCCGTTCTTGGTACACGAAAAAAGTTGCTGTGCCTAATAAAGTTAGAAACATTTTAAGTCGTTCAATCCCGGGCATTGGAAATATCGAAGCGACCCAAGTCGTTCAAGTAGCCGATTCCGATCAAATACGGCCTATAAGAGCAAATGATTCTCGCATCGGTTTCAACCATATGGATTCTGTAGAAGGCAATAAGGGGACAACGCCCTTTTCTAAAGATCCAAATCACAAGAAAAGGGCGCTGTCCCCATTTTACCCATTTTATAAAGGAAAAGGTGCTGCAGTAAGAAGGGGAATGCAAGAGGCCGAAGAGGAAGCGAGACGTGTTGATCCGGCAGCTCCTCGCTCTCGTGACCTCAAAGGCCCCACTGATTCGAAGGACGATTCAACGCCACTCCAAGCTAATATTTTCAATCTTTTGTTGCCCATATTCATGATTGTAGGCGCCATCTTCTTTATGATTCAGCTCTTTATTCCCGACATGCCATTAAGCGGATTATTTGGAGGCATGGACAACATTTCTTTGCGGTCATTTATAGGATTCACAATCTACATGCCCTTTGGAGAATTTCTAGGTCAATTTATGAATTTTAACATGAAAGGCAAGAGCAAGTTCAATCTTCGAAGAGATATTAATTGGAGTAAGGTCGGAATAGTATTTCTATTAACAGTTTTCTTATTCGGATGGTTTTGGCAATGGACTTACAAAATATGGCTGGATTCTCTGCCGAGTCTATGCATTGGTATTGCGGATCAGACATTTAACTGCCCGCTTTCTCTGTTTGTCATATTCTTTATGCATGGATTAGCGGAAAAAATCTTTTCTTCAGGAAAGAAAGATCACAAAGTGGCATCTTTGCCGAAAACAATTCTGAGTGAGAAAATACCACAGCTGATAAAAACATTACAAGTTGCCTTATTCTATTGGGGCATAGGATTAACGGTTATATTTGCGCTGCCTTTAGCTTTGTCGTTACAGGCAACATTGGTAAGCGCGCTGGAGCCTTGGTTTGTTATTTACATGTTCTATATGGCTAACAGAAAAACGGCTCAGGAAGAAAAATTAGCTATAAAACCTTGGGCCAAGGTAGCTATACCGATATCACTTATCTTTAGCCTTATTGTTTTGTTTGTATCCCACGGCATTATCAGCGTATACACATTGATGCCCGCGTTCGTTCTTTATGCTTCTATCCTTTTCCGTGGTTTTGAGAAGAAGTCCTTACGTCTTTCTGGTAATGTTGCGCATGGGGCCAGTTTCAAAGGAAAGATGGCTGGCACTTTCGGCGATATGGCGG
>CAYQQO010000008.1:0-24822 GCA_964420115.1 uncultured Candidatus Saccharibacteria bacterium
TGCTGGGGAGGTAGGATTCGAACCTACGCATCCAGGGACCAAAACCCTGTGCCTTACCACTTGGCTACTCCCCAGTATTTATTCTCTGGCAACACTCAACTACGGCTAATTCTAAAGGTAGTTGTGGAAAATCTGCGCCTTTTATTTCATTACTCGCTTGAATAAATAAATGGATTATTTTAACCAATTCTTGTTGGGATAACTCCCTACCCTGATTTGTCATACCATCTATTTGCTCTTTAGTCAATTCTGCGGCAATTAGTTTTGACAAGTTAGGATCAACTTTTAAAATTAGCATTTTTCTAAGATAATTGATTAAAGACTTGGAAAACTGGAACAAATCGTACCCCTGGTTAACCAGTTGGTTGATATGAAAAATAGCTTGGGAATTATTTTTCTCTGTTAAATAGTTAGCCATATCAGCCACCGCCTTTATATCAGTCACTCCTAATATTGCCTGGACCTCTTTCAGGGTGATATCTTTATCTCCCATAGACATAATTTGACCCAGCAAGCTTTCTGCGTCTCTAATTGAACCGTCGGCGTTTAAAGCAACTAGCTCTAAAGCCGCTTTTTCAATATTTATTTTTTCCTGTTTAGCAATCCAACTGAGCCGGGCAACAATTTTTTCCAAAGGCAGTTTATAAAAATCGAATCTTTGACAGCGGGAAATAATGGTCTGGGGCACTTTGTGGCTTTCTGTTGTCGCTAAAATAAAAATAGCGTGGGCTGGCGGCTCTTCAAGTGTTTTTAAAAGAGCGTTAAAAGCCTCTCTTGTCAGCTGGTGAACTTCATCAATGATAAAAACCTTGTACTTTAACTGGTTGGGGCTAAATTTAATTCCTTCGCGCAGTTCTCTGATTTCATCAATCCCCCGGTTGGAAGCGGCGTCAATTTCAATTAAATCCAAAGAGCGGGACTGGTTAATCTCTCGGCAGGCCGCGCATTTGTTGCAGGGTTCAAATTTTTGAGGATTTTGGCAGTTAACCGCTTTGGCTAAGAGACGCGCTATTGTAGTTTTGCCTGTTCCTCTTTGGCCGGTGAATAAATAAGCATGGGCAACTCTTTTTAAAGACAAAGCATTTGTTAGTGTTTTAACAATGTGCTCTTGAGCAACTATTTGATTGAAATTTTTAGGTCTATATTTCCTATACAAAACTAAGTTTTCCATATTGTTTGACAATTTATAATAAATTATTATAAATTTAAAAAATAAATAGTACTTTTTTTAAACCCTTTAACCAAAGGAGACAGAAATGATGGACGCAGAAATGATATGCGTGGAAAAGAATTGTGACGGCAAAATTGACAAAAAAAACACTCGGCTGGTTATGACGGGATGCTCAAGCAGAAGCATCGCCTGCACTTGTGAAAAATGCGGAAGACTGCACTGGCCGAACGGAAAACCAGTTTTCAACAGAGGCGGGGAAAAGGTATTCTTTGGAAAAGAGGGTCAGCCGCGCTATGTATAACAAAGCAAGGAAAGCAAACCCAATCTTAGAGAGGATCTCGTGCAGATCCTCTTTTATTTTTCCAGTCAGAACATCTTTAGAAAAATCAAAGGGGGCAAACAATGTAATCCCATACGCTCTTAGTATATCAAATTTTTTCAAAAAGAAAAGCGCCTGACAGTTATATTTGCCAAGCGCTGAAACAACGATTTTACAGCCACTGAGCGACAAACGGCTAAAGCCAGCACTCCTCTTCCTCTCTTTTGTCCCACGGAAGAATTTCCCGCTTTCTCATCTCTCTTAAGCGACGATATTCCCCAAGCTTATCTTTCTCGTCCGCCGACAGCATTCCCTTCTTTTCTTTTTTTCTCAAGCTAGCAATGTACTGATTGGAATACCTTTTTTTCTTGCAACGATTGTTTCTGTCCAACTTCCTGTCTTTTAAGCTACTGTGAACACCCATTGCGCCCCCCGCGTTTTAGGTTGTAAATAACTAAAATCCTCCTTGAAAAGATAATCCAGTCTATATTAAAAATCTTTTTTCAGTCAAGTTATTATCTCTTAAAAACAATAAACTTGTATCCGATAAAGTTCCAGACAAGCGAAGCGCCGGTAGCAGCAAGTTTGGCAAAATTAGCCCAGAATTCCGGACCTATGCCTAAAATTGGCGGGATAAATGTTGTTATTCCATAAACAATACCGCTGTTAATCCCCATACCAATTAAACTAACAATCAAAAATTGAGAAAATTCTTTGGTGACTACGCCGGCTTGCGTGGTTTCTTCGGCTCTAAATGTCCAAAATTTATTCCAGATATAGCTGTTAATTACTGCGGCAGTAAAAGCTATGGCGTTAAGAAGTATTATCCAGCGCCCGCTGTAAATACCTGTTGCCCAGAGCAAAAAATTTAAAACAGCAAAGTCAACCGCTGTGTTCATCGCCCCAACTACGGCAAATTTAGCAAGCTGGCCGAACAAATTATTAGATCTGGCACCTAACATAAAATATTCATTATGAGAAAAAATAAATCTAAGAGACTTGCTATGAGATCCATTGCTTCCGCCCGTATCGCCCTGTAAAGCATGGCTGATGGGCTACCCAAAATGATAAAAATTTATATATTGATAAAACAAAATACTTTTTAATAATAGCACAATTCGCAAAAAAAATAAAAGACTTCAGCCGCTTAGACAAGGAGTTAAATCTCTGGCGCTTTTTTAATTTCAAGTTTTAACCCATCCTTTAAAACTATTTTATCGCGCCTTTTAATTTTATCCTCCAGTATTAAGCGGGCAATTTCGTTTTCTACTCTTTCCTGAACTAGTCTTTTTAACGGCCTAGCCCCGTAAAGAGGGTCGTATCCAGCCTGGGCAAGCTGTTTTATTGCTCCTTCTTCCGCTTCTAAATTAATCCCTCTTTCCTTTATTTTCCCCCTAACTTCTTGTACAAACAAGCGGGAAATAGAGATCATATCTTCCATTGACAGCGATTTAAAAAGAATAACACTATCAAAACGATTTAGAAATTCTGGCCGAAAATACCACGAAAGAGCTTTTTCTTTTGCTTGCTTATAAATTTCCTCATAGCTTTTCCCTTCTTTAATTGCCCCCTGGATAAACCGGGCAGCGGCATTAGAAGTAGCAATTAGAATAATATTAGTAAAATTGATCGTCTCTCCGCCTGCGTCTGTCAGCCGCCCGTCATCCATTACTTGCAGAAAAAGATTTAGAATATCAGGATGGGCCTTTTCTATTTCATCAAGAAGAAGCAGGGAGTACGGCTGGCGTTTAACTGCTTCTGTTAAAAATCCCCTTAAATTCCCTTCTTCACTGCGCAGGCCAATTAAACGGCGCAGGCCCCTTTTTTCTTGATATTCTGACATATCCAGACGAATCATTTTCTTTTCACTGCCGAAAAAAACCTCGGCCAGTGTTTTGGCCAGCTCTGTTTTACCAACCCCTGTCGGCCCAAAAAAGAGAAAGTTAGCAATAGGCCTTTGCCTTTTTTTAGGATCAATACGGCTCCTCCTCAAGGCCCTGCTGACTTGTTCTACCGCTTCTTTCTGGCCAATCATTCGCTTATGGATCAACTTTTCCATATTAAGCAGTTTTTCTTTGTCTGTTTCTTCAACCTGACCCAAGGGAATTTTTGTTTTTTGCGAGACAAGCTCTACCAAGTCCGCTTTAGTGATAAAACTACCACTGCCCCGTTGTGCTCTAACTGCGTAACTGGCCTCTTTCAACAAACTCATTGCCTTTGTCGGCAGGGCCTGGCCGTAAATATAGCGCTCGGCCAAGTCAATTGATTCCTCTACGGCGTCGGCCGAAAAGAAAACTTTTAATTTTTTTTCTAGAATATAGACCTTGCTGATTATTATTTGCCACAAAAGGTCTTTTGAGGGCAAGCCAACTTCTATCCTTTCTAAAACCCTGGAAAGATTTCTTCCTTCTATTCTTGAAGAGTAGCCGGCTGGATTGGTGGTGGCGATAAAGTAAAAAGCCTGGTTTTCTAAAGCAGGAGCCAGAATTTCAGAAAAATCAAGGCCGGCTGGCTGGGAGCGCAAGCCGACCAAATTTTCAATGTTTTCAATAACTAAAATAATATTGCCCGCCCGGTTGACTTCAACTAATATTTTTTCCAAATATCTTTCCCCTTTATTGGAATCGTCCTCTAAACTAACTAAATTCGCTAAATCCAGTTTTACCAATCTTTTATCCTGCAGGAATTTCGGCACTTTTTCTTCCACCATTAATTGGGCAATTCTTTTCAAAATCGTTTTTTTGCCAACGCCGTCTTTGCCAACTAAAAGAACACCGACCTGACCGGTGTTAAAATGCTGAAAAATTTCTTCAACTTCTTTTTCCCGACCAATAGCCATCTCAAACTGGCCCTTTCTAGCCAAGTAAGTCAAATCCTGACTAACTCTGTCCAAAACAGGAGTAGTCACGGCAGTCATTGTTCTATTTAATTTCCCTTTTGGCTTAAAAAGACGCCTCCAGAAAAATTCCTTTTCCCATTTTTTAATTTTTTCTTCCAGTTGCGCCCAGCTAATAACCCGTTCGATTTCTTCCGGACTGACCCCGAACTCATCAAAAATCATACCGACCAAATTTTTCTGCTGACTCAAAGCCCACAAAAGGTCCAAAGAGCTAATTTCTTCTTTATTTTTCCCAAGAGAAAAAAGATAAGCGGCAGTAAATATCCTTTTAAAATCAATGCCCATTTGAAGACCAGAAATCCATTCTTCTTTTTCTGATTCCGGGAACATAGAAGCGCTTTCAAGTATTTTTTTTGTTTTTGCAATAAGGCGGTCATAGGGGCAATTAAGGCGCTTAAGAATTTTTTTAAATTCTTTTTCTTTTAAGAATGCGGCAAAAATATGAATGGGCTTAAGAGAACGATACCTTTTTCTGTAAGCATAAAACCAAGCTCTCTCAAGAGATATTTTGGCTGTTTTGTCCAAATAAAGAGAAATTTCCACTTTTTCGTTTGGTCTCGGCGGTCTAATTTTTTTTGTTTTTTCATCTTGACGCTTGAAAAGATAAAAAAGGAACATATCAGATAAAAGAGTCAGGTAAAAAACATCCAAAAATTCCCTCCCCTGATCAATTGGCGAGATTAAATAATAGTAGAAATTCAAAAGCCCGTAAAGACCGAAAAGAATTAAAAAAAGAAAAAGTAAACCAGCCAGCAGTTTCCTAATCTTTTTTTGAATAATCCTAAAAAGATTGAGGCCGGGCTCAAACTCAAAATCAACTTCTTGATAAATTTGTTCCGGCATTTTTGAAATAACTGCCCTGCGGCAGAATTAAATATTTTATAATGCCAACTGCCAAATAATCAAAAGAGGCAAAGCCAACCAAAAAAAGATTACAAAAATCCACAAAAAAAGCCAGAAAAGCATAAAAACAAGACGGGAAAGAATCTGCCAGAAATGAGTGCTAATGCTTAAAATCAGAGCGGTCGGGCCGCTTTGCCCATACATTGGTCTGAAAAAATTAAAAAAAAGAATCGGCAAAGCCAAGGCCTGCCAGCCCATTTTTATTTTACCAACAGAAAAAAGGGCTGTTTTTTTAAAGCCTCTAGAGTACCACCAAAAAGGAAAATACAAAACCTCCCAAATAGTGTCTAAAAAAATATCTTTAAAAAATATCTTATAACTTGCCATTGATTGATGCTTTTTATTAATTCTAACATAAAAAATAATTCTTTTGTAATTTCTCTTGTTCAAAAAAACAAAAAAAATATTTTTCCACACAAAAACCTATTTTAAATCTATTTTTTTTATGGTAAGATATGGTAAAATAAAGAAAATGAAAATATCTTTATCTTATAAAAATTCCCTCTTACTGCTTATTGGGATTTTGCTTTTGGCAAGTTTTTTCAGATTATACCAATTAGATATTTTGCCGCCCGGCCTTTACCCGGACGAAGCAATGAACGCCAATGACGCTTTAGACACCTTAGAATCAGGAGACTACAAAGTTTTTTATTCAGAAAACAACGGCCGCGAAGGTCTTTTTGTTTGGCTGATTGCTTTTTCTTTTAAAATATTTGGGCCGGCTCCGTGGTCATTGAGACTGGTCAGCGCTATTTTCGGCATTCTAACCGTTTTAGGTCTTTATTTGCTCTCCAGCCAGCTCTTTAACAGAAAAATTGCTCTGCTATCCAGTTTTTTATTAGCTGTTTCTTTTTGGCATGTTAATTTCAGCCGCATTGGCTTTAGAGCGGTTTTAGTCCCTTTTCTTCTATGTTTTTCTTTTTATTTTTTATTCCGGGCTTTTGAGAAAAAAATAGTTTGGGACTATATCTGGGCCGGAATTTTCTTCGGTCTTGGTTTTTACACCTATATCGCCTTTAGAGTGGCTGTTTTAATTTTAGGAGTAGTGGTCTTGTGGCAAATAATTGACTACTGGCTCAAAAAAAAGCGCTTCCAAAACAAAATTTTAGAGATGTTTAAAAAAATCTACATTAAAGACCACTGGTGGAAAATAGATGTCTTTTTTATCGCTATTATAGTTATTCTTTTGCCCATTACTTTTTATTTTATCCAAAACCCGCAGGATTTTATCGGCCGGGCAGGAGGGGTTTCTGTTTTCGGCCAGGAAGAACCGCTTAAAGAGCTGGCCCTTAGCGTTGTCAAGACACTGGGCTCCTTTAATTTTTACGGAGACGGCAACTGGCGGCACAACTTAGCCGGCTCTCCTCTTTTGGCTTGGCCAACAGGAGCTTTGTTTATAATCGGTCTTGTTTTAATAATAAAAGATATCTTTTCAAAGATATGGAAAAAGAAAATACCTGATTTAGTTCCGCTTTTTTTAATAGTTTGGTTTGGCTCTATGCTTTTACCGGCTGTGTTAACAGCCGAAGGTCTGCCTCACGCTTTAAGAATGATTGGGGTAATACCGACCGCCTATATTTTTGCCGCTATTGGCTTTGTCTGGCTTTATCAAAAATTTTCTAAATACAACAAAAAGCTGGCTCTTATTGTTTTAACTCTTTTTCTTGTTGCCCCGACAGCAATCAATTTCCATAAATACTATTTTGCTTGGGCTAAAAGCCCCCATACTCCGGGAGCCTTTAGAGAAGATTTAGTCAACTTAGCCAATCACCTTAACAACCTGCCGGAAGAAACAAAAAAGTATCTTATTGTCAATGAAGGCGGCGTCCCTGTGCCCCATCCTGACGGACTGGCTATGCCTGCCCAGACAATAATATTTATTGAACGAACTTCTAACAGCGATAATGCGATAATATATTTAAAGCCGGGAGAGATTGAACAGATAACTGCCAGCGGCCAGCCAACAAATATTATTCTTTTAAAAGAAGACGAAAATATTTTAGCGCAATTATTAGAAAAAATACCAAATGGCAGAATAGAAAAAGTAAACGGATTTCGGCAGATTATTTTTTAAAAATAAAAAGGCGATCATCTTTTGATGACCGCCGCAAAACAATAATTGTCTCTTTGAATTAATCAAATTGATCAAAGCCCATTTGTAGAAATAATCTATCTCACTCCCTCCCCCTCCAAAAAAACCTCTCTGGCGACGAAATGGCCTTTACAGAAAATAGCTCCGCACTTTAAACACCAAAGCGTCCCAAAGGGATAAGAAAAATAGGATGACCAAGGCCAAATCGCTGGAACAGCATGGATTTCCCAACGAGCGTTGTGGCGGCTCCCGTCGCCATGAATATGGAAATAACTTACTTTACCCTTCCCCTCTTCTTCTGGCGGCTCCAAAACAACCTCTTCCAGCCACTGACAAGACATAAGGCCTCCTTTCTTTATAATTTTTCTTTTAGAATTAATTTAATATTAAAAAAACCATGATAAGAACTAATTATAATAATACATCATTTAAAAATTTTAGCAATTTTATTGCTGGCGGTCTTCTTGTTTTAATGTTTCTTTTGGGTTTTTTCAGCATGAAAGGCGATTCGGCAACTATGGATGAATTAGCCCATACGCCGGCTGGCTATTCATACGTCAGCCAGCTTGATATGCGGCTCAACCCGGAACATCCCCCTCTTTTGAAAGACTTGGCCGGCCTTTCTGTCTGGCTTGGCTCAAAAATAACCAACACGCCTGTTAATTTCCCGGAAAACGTCAAAAGCTGGCAGGAAGATGTTAACGGCCAATGGGACTTTGGCAGAGAGCTTTTTTACAAATCAGGAAACGATGCTGATAATATTATTCTCTGGTCACGCCTGCCCATGCTCCTTATTATGATTGTTTTAGGCATTTATGTTTTTAAGTGGACAAGAGAGCTTTACGGCCAAAGAGCCGGTCTTTTGGCCCTTTTCCTTTATTCATTATCGCCGACATTTCTAGCCCACGGCCGACTGGTAACAACCGATGTCGGAGCGGCCGCCGCATTTTTTATCGCCACCTACTATTTAGTTTCATGGCTTAAGGAAAGAACCACTGAAAACTTAATTGTCGCCGGTTTGGTTTTTGGTTTGGCTCTTTTGACAAAGTTTTCTCTCTTTCTTTTAACCCCTTATTTTGTCTTTTTAACAATTGCTTGGGTAATTGTTAAAAAGGATTGGTCTAAAGGATTAAAGGATATCTTACCCGGCCTAACTAAATCACTTTTAGGCCTTTTCCTTATTGGCATAATCGCCATGGCTTTAGTCTGGCCTGTTTACCAAGTCCATGTTATAAATTACCCGGCGGAAAAACAACAAGCTGACAGCGCTTCTATCCTTAGCTCTTTTGGCACTCGCTGGCTGGCTGATACAGTTGTCTGGATGGCAGACAAGCCGATTTTAAGGCCCTATGGTCAGTTTTTCTTAGGTCTTTTAATGGTTATGCAAAGAGCAGTCGGCGGAAACACCACTTACTTTTTAGGAGAAATGTCAGCTTCTAGCTGGTTGCACTATTTCCCGGTTGTTTTTCTAATAAAAGCGCCCTTAGCTTTCCTTCTTTTGGGGATAATAGCTTTAATATACAGCCTCTTAAGAATTAGCCGGCCGGTCTGGGAAAAACCATTTAGCCGAATATTCAAATGGGTCAAAGACCACTTTGCTGAATTTGCCCTTATTTCTTTCTTTATTATTTACTGGGCAAGCACGCTAAAAACCAACCTTAACATCGGCGTCAGGCATATCCTGCCTACCCTCCCTGTCCTTTATGTCTTAATCAGCGGACAAATAAGCCACTGGTTGCGCTTCCCGATAAAATCCATCCTTGAAAAACAAAAAACAAACATTATAGAGACGCTGAAAAATATTAAAGACCTTATTGTTCTCTCTTTTAAAACATACTTTAAATACCTAATGTTAATTCTTCTTCTTATCTGGTACGCCGGAGGAATATTTCAGGTTTACCCACATTTTCTGGCTTATTTCAATGAATTGGTTGGCGGGCCTCAAAATGGATATATTTATGTGACAGACTCTAACTTGGATTGGGGCCAGGAATTAAAGAGATTAAATCAGTTTGTTGAAAAAAATAACATTGGCGAAATTTATGTTGATTATTTCGGCGGCGGCTCTGTCCAATATTATCTTGGCGGCAAATTCAAGTCTTGGTGGGGAACGCGCGACCCCAAAGATATTCCTCAAAACGGCTGGCTGGCTGTTTCAGCAACATTTTTACAGGGAGGCCGCGGTTTGCCTGTCCCCGGCTTTAAAGAACCAACTGGCTATTATGGCTGGCTTTTTAAATATGAGCCAGTGGCTGTTATTGGCCATTCTATATTCGTTTATCAAATAACTACTTCTCCAGACGATTGCATCAGATAGCCCTGATCTCTAAAAAAGAAAAAAGCCCGCAAGGTCCAACCTTGCGGGCTTTTTGTCTCAAAAGAAGCAACTGTCTAAAAGGCAACTCTCTTGCCGCTTCTATCCAGTCTCTATCTGACCTCTAATTTTGTCCAGACCCAGGGCAAGATATCCGAACAAGGCAATAAGACCGATACCGGCAAATCCAAGGGGCCAGGCGGCAAAGACACCGTAAGGCAGCCGCCACAAAAAAGACAAAAAAGAGATTTCCGAAGGCAGAGACTGATTCGGGTTGAAATAGGCAGCTTTGTAGAGCCACTTATTTTTGTTTACGCGCATAACGCTCTCCTTTTTCTTTGGCAGAATTCATTCTTTCTCTATCTATTTCTCTCATCACCCTCTTGAGCCGCATACACTGACCAGAAACATCCTGACAGAGAGAACAACCCCCAGAATGCCGATATATCTCCTCTAAATCGTATACTCCTTCTGCGGTAAGGAATTCGTCCTGCTCTTCGTTGGAATGAGAAAGCTCAAAGCCAATTAGAACCACCATCAAATCAACATCTGGATGCTTTTTGGCAAAAGCGTTTTGGCTTTCCGAAGTGACCCGGCCGTCAAGCATAATAACCCCCCTTCTTTTTTTGTTGGCAACGAACTAAAATAACTATTGATAATATACACGATTTCTTATCCTTAAATCAAGGTATTTTAAAGAAGAACGCTTTTCTTTTATTTCTTCCTCCAAAACTAGCTCCAGCGCTCCTACCTGCTCTTTAACAGGATTTTCAGGATTAAAATAAATTTGCCATCCTTCGCTGGTAACCGCCCTTAAATCTTGGGATGAAAAAAGCTCAAAAATAACAGGAGTTGGCGAATGGCCGTAGTCTAAAGGCATTTGAGCCAGTTCTTCTCTTGCCTCTAAAATAAAAAACATAATATTCTTTTCAACAACAGAGTCGCCAAGCCCGACTTCCTCTTTTTTCAAACTGTGTATATTCAGAACTAAAGTCCCGCTAATTAAAGGAGTTTTTTTGTAAATAACGCCTTCTTTATCAACAAAAAAACATTGGCCTATATTTTTTTTTGGCTCTTTTTCTTCAATCACTTCCTCGCTGGTAGCGGCTGTTTCGTCTTGTTTTTCGTCTTGTTTTACCTCCTCATATTCATATTGGCACCATACACCGACACTTTCCCGCTCCTGGATTTTAACAATCAAATCAATGCCAGAAAATTTTTCTTCAGATAAAAAAAGGTTTGTTTTTTTATTAATATCTACAGAGCCAATTTGCGGCAAAGAAACCAAAATATCTTCTTTTATCTGATCAATTGGCAGAAACAAAATACTTTTTTGAGGAATAAAGTTATAGGTTTTTTCTTCTAATTTTTTTTGGGCGATATTTTCTATTTCTTCTGCTGGAACTTCTTCATTCCCCTCTATAATAATTTTTTTAACCCAAAAATAAGGAGAAAAAGTTAAAAAATACAACAAAGCAATTACCAAACAAAAAAACAACCCTCCGAAAAATATTTTTACGAGGGATAATTTTCTTTTTCTTTCTTTGGAATATTTTCTAACCATTAGTTTTTTTCTATCCGATTACCTTTATGCCGTTAGTGTATTTTTTTAAAACTTCCGGGACAGCAATTGTGCCATCTTTTCTCTGGTAGTTTTCTAAAATAGCGATAATTGTTCGGCCAATAGCAAAAGCGGTGCCGTTTAAAGTATGAACAAAGTTAACCCGCCCCTCTTTTGTTCGGTAACGGACATTCAGCCTCCGGGCCTGCCAATCTGTGCAATTGCTGGTTGAATGCGTTTCCCTGTATTGACTCTGTCCGGGCAGCCAGGTCTCAATATCAAATTTAACAGCTGCTTGGTCTCCTAAATCGCCGCTGCAAATTAAAACAACCCGATAAGGAATTTTTAACAATTTCATCAGCTCTTCTTCTAGAGATAAAATTAACTGATGCTCTTCTTTCGACTTTCCCGGCTGGCAAAAACTAAACATTTCCACTTTATCAAACTGATGAACCCTCAATATGCCTTTAGTGTCCTTGCCGTAAGCTCCGGCCTCGCGGCGAAAGCAGGTAGAAAAAGCCATATAACGTTTTGGCAATTTTTCCTCTTTTAAAACTTCATCCATGTGCATCGGGCCAATTGACTGTTCGGAAGTGCCGACTAAATAAAGATTATCTTTTTCTAAGCGATAAACTTCTTCAGCGCCCCTGTCTAAATACCCCATTCCAGCCATTGGTTTTTCTTTTATCATCACAGGCGGGACAACCAGAGTGAAGTGTTTTTTAGCAAGAGTTTCTAAGGCCAGTTGGATTAGAGCAAATTCCAGCATAGCGGCTCCTTTTTTGAGATAGCCAAAGCGGGTCCCGCTGACTTTAGCCGCCCGCTCAATATCAATAATATCCAGTTTTTCCGCTAAAGATAAATAATCTTTCGGGTTAAAATTAAATTTTGTTTTTCCGCCTTCTTCCCTTAAAACTTTGTTGTCTTTTTCTTCTTTTCCTTCAGGGACGTCTTCCTGCGGCAAATTGGGGATTTGTCTCATTAAACTGTTAAATTCATTTTCTGTTTTTTCTAATCCCGGCTCTATTTTTTTTATTTTTTCTTTCAGTTCCTTTGCTTTTTTTATTTGCCTATCATCTACTTTGCCCTCTCCGCTTATTTTGTTTTGCTCCGCTTTCAAGTTCTCTGTTTCTCGCAGTAATTGGCGTCTCTTTTCATCCACTTTCAAAAGGCGATCAACATCGCATTTAACCTGCTTTTTTCTGCAGCCCTCTTTTATTTTTTTTGGATTATCTCTAATAAATTTTATATCCAACATACAATATAAGCGTTATTCTGGAGCTGCCTTTGACGGCTGAAGGATCTTAATGCATCACGAGGACAGACCCTGACATCGCGAGGACGGACCTCGCGCCCTCGTACTCCAAAATTTCTTATTTCGGCTTCATTAAAGGAAAAAGAATCACTTCTCTCAAATTATAAGAATCAGTTAACAAAACAGCCAAACGGTCTAGACCCATGCCAAAGCCGGCTGCCAGAGGCATGCCATACCCCAGCGCATCAATAAAATCCTTGTCATATCTTTGAGCTTCTGCGTCCCCTTTTTGGCGCATTTTCTCCTGGTTTTTAAATATTTCATCCTGTTCTATCGGATCGTTCATTTCTGAAAAAGCGTTGATTAATTCCAAGCCGCCAACAACCAACTGGAAACGGGCTGTTTTTGCTGGGTCATCTTTTAAGCGCTTAGCCAAAGGAGATATTTCAGCAGGATGATGAATAATAAAGGTTGGTTCTTTTATTTTCTTAATTTTTTCCTTAACTTCTTCATCGGTTTTACCCAGCGCTGAAAATTCTATTCTTTTGTAAGGAGATTTAAACTTTATCTTATCACCCTGAAACTCTATTGAATCGCCTTCTTTTAAATTTTTAAGAAGATAAGAAAACATTTCTTCAGTCATTTTCATTAAATCCTCGTAATCGGCGTAAGCCCAGTAGAATTCCAACATGGTAAAATCAGGATTATGACTGGCATCAAGCCCTTCATTTCTGAAGCAACGGCCAATTTCATATACTTTTTCAAAGCCGCCGACTAAAAGGCGTTTTAAATAAAGTTCAGGAGCTATTCTCAAATAAAGATCCAGATTCAAAGCGTTATGATGCGTTTTAAATGGCTTAGCCAAGGCGCCGCCGGGAATAGATTGTAAAATTGGCGTCTCTACACCAACAAAACCATTCTTTTCCAAAAACTGCCTAATTATTTTTATAACCTGACTGCGGCGTAAAAATTTCTTTCTAATATCCTCATTCATTATTAAGTCCAAATAGCGCTTACGGAATCTCTCCTCTATATCTTTTAAACCGTGCCATTTCTCCGGCAAAGGCAGCAAGCTCTTTGTTAAAAGACGGTATTTTTTGGCCAAAAGTGTTTTTTCACCTTTTTTAGTTGAAAAAAGCGACCCCCTTGCTTCTAAAAAGTCGCCGATATCCAAATTATCCTGGAAAAATTTGTAATCTTTATCGCCTATCTCGTCTTTCTTAAAATAAATCTGCAATTTACCCGCCTCGTCTTCTAAATCAAAAAAAGCAGAACCGCCATGAGCGCGAATATTTTTCACTCTTCCTGCTAAAACCACTTCTTTCTTTTGTTTCTCCCAATCTTTGAAATTATCAATTGCTTCTTTGATTGCGACGCTCCGCTTGGTTTCAGCCGGATATGGATTAACCCCCGCTTGGCGAATATTCTGCAGTTTTTTTATTCTGGTTTTCTTTATTTCGTTAATAGAAGGCACAATATATTAGTCAATATTAACTATTTTGTATTTAACTTTCCCCCTTGGAGTTTCCACCTCAATTATATCACCAATTTGATGTCCTAAAAAGGCCCTGCCCAGCGGCGACTCGTCTGAAATTTTACCCTGCGAAGGATCAGCTTCCTGAAAACTGACAATTATAAAATCCTGCTTTGGATTATCCCCCCTGCCTGCTCCATCAACCATTTCCACTTTAATTTGCGAACCAATCCCGACTGTCTTTTCCTCTCCTTCTTTGCCTTTTGTCGGCTTTATTGGAGAAGATTCTCTGATTATTTCCTCCAGCTCCATAATCCTGCCTTCATTAAAGGCCTGAGCTTCTTTGGCGGCTGAATACTCTGTATTTTCAGCTAAATCGCCGAGTGCTTTTGCCTCCTCCAAACGTTGAGCAATCTCCTGGCGTTTTACTGTCTTGCGCTCTTCTAATTCTTGCTTTAATTTTTCTAACCCTTCCGGGGAAATATATTTCATAGTTTGGGAACAACAAGCAACTAACAACGAATAAAAAAATTGTTCGTTATTGGTTGTCTTTTGTCTCCTGATTAAAATACCACTCAAGCGTTTGCCCCGCTACCGGCACAGCCGCTTCATATCCCTCTCCCCCCGCTTCAACCATAACAGTTAAAACAATTTCCGGATCTTGGTAAGGAGCATAACTGCTGAACCAGGCATGTGTTTTTGTTTTATCACCAAATTGAGCTGTTCCTGTTTTGCCAGCTACTTTGACCGGTACGCTGGAAAGCGCCCAGCCAGTTCCTCCCATAACAGCGGCTTGGCGCATTCCTTTTTGAATCGCTCTTAAATGTTCTAATTTAATAAAATTTTCGTTAGCAATACTGGGGACAATATCTTTGACTATCTTTTCTTTTTTTTCGCCAAAAATACTCTTGCCCCCTGAATTAATAATTCTATCAACTATTTGAGGTTGATACAAGACCCCATTATTAGCAATACTTGAAATAGCCATATTTATTTGCAAGGGGGTGGCCAGAATATCACCCTGCCCGATAGAAGTATGATATGTGTCGCCTAAATACCATTTTTCTCCCTTTACCGCCTCTTTCCATGCTGGATCAGGGACAAGACCAGCTTCCTCGTGAGGTAAATCAACGCCTGTCAGCTTGCCCAAGCCGAACATTTTTAAATATTTCTTAATTCTTTCAATCCCCAAGCCATCTATTGAGCCGTATCCGCCGCCAAGGGCGTAAAAATAGACATTGCAGGAACGAGCAATACCCATAATTAAGTCGGTCGGCCCATGAACATCCCAATCAGGAAAAACGTATGTTATATTCGGGTCATATTGGCTCGGCACATAAATAGCCCCCAAACAATTAACTTGCTGGTATGGGGTGACAATATTTTCCATCAAAGCGGCTGATCCGATCAGCGGTTTAATAGTTGACCCAGAAGGATACTGACCAGCCACCACCCTGTTTAAAAAGGGATTAGAAGTATCTTTTTCCAAAGATGCCAACCTTTCCGGCGAAATATACCCGGCAAAAAGATTATTATCATAAGAAGGCAAGCTAACCATGGCCAAAACACCGCCATTTTTAGGATCTACTGCTGCCGCCGCCGCTTTTCTCAATCTCGCACCAGAAGAAGACAAACTATCAAGCATTTCTTCCAGCTCCTGGGTAAGCTTTATTTGTAAATCTTTATCAATAGAAAGAACCAAACTTTCTCCCGCTTGAGGCGTCTTAACAGCAATTATTTTCTGTGTTTCTCCTTTTGAATTAACCTCTATCTGCTCATGGCCCGGCTGACCGCGCAAAAATGCTTCGTATTGCGCCTCCAGGCCGGCTTTGCCAATCTGATCATTGAAATAATAGTCAGGATTTGCTTCCAAATCCTCTTTATCAACTTGCCCGGTATAGCCAAGAATATGGGCAAAATATGGACCGTCTAAATATTCTCTTTGAGGATTTTTTTCCAGACGAAGACCGGGCCAGTTGCCAACAAGCGCCTCTAAAATTAAAGCGTCTGACCGCTCAACTCCTTTTATTAAAACAAATCGGCTGGTTTCTTTTTTGGTCTCATTTATTTCTTCTTGATAACTGCTGGCCTGGTTTAATATATCTTTTTCTGTCGGCTGTTCAGCAACAATATCGGCTATTTTATTCAAAATTTCATTTTGCTTTTCTTGTTGGTTGTTCAAAAAGTCAATCATATCAACAACCAAATCAAAACGAATTATATTCCTTACCAACGGTTGACCGTTTCTGTCATAAATAATACCTCTCGGAGCGCTAATAGGATAAACTCTCAAAGAGTTCCCTTGAGCCAGCTCTTGATAATACTGGCCTTTGACAACCTGCAAATAACCAGCTCTTAAAAAAAGAGTCAACAAACAAACAACAATCAGGCCGTAGAAAACAAAAAAATTGCCCGCTTTAATTGGTTTTTCCAACTTGCCCTTGTCTTCTATAGAGCGAACCGCTTCAGCATCTAAAAAAATTTCCTCTGCCTCAATGCTGGCCTTTGCCTGATTTTTTACAAAGCGGTTCTTTTTGCCTTTAAAAAGACGGGCGACGGAATACTTTCTTAAATCCATAGAAAAAAAGAAGTAATATTAATGTTAATGCTAAATTATATCCTATTTGAGCGAGTAATCCGATAAAAAAATTTCCTATGCTAATTGATAAATCAAGGCGGAAAATTTCAGCAAACAAAATTAACAATAACTTATAAAGAAAAGTCCCCAAAGCGGCAAGAATCATAATAATCCATAATTTAACCAATGAAAAGAAATGCTGGTTTATCAACTCGGTCAAATAAACAGCCAGAAGGAAGGAAAAACTAATCAAGCCGAAAGCAAAGCCGGAAAAAAAATCTAAAAAAATACCAGCTAAAACAACAGCCGGCCACATCCTGTCAAATCCCTTAAAAACAACCAAGAGTAAAGCCAAAATTAAAACTACATCAGGCGATACTCCCAAAAAGGGCAAAAAAGAAGCTTCTAAAACTACAGCTGATAAAAAAATTAAAGCTGTCAAAAATATCCGCATATCACTCAATCAGAACAAAAACTTTTTCTAATTTATTAAAGTCAAGAGAAGGCTTAATTTCCGCCTTCCGGGAAATTTGAACATCGTTTGAAATAACTCTTTCTATTTGCCCAATTAAAAGCCCGGCTGGGAAGACGCCGGCCAAGCCAGAAGTGACAACCAACTCACCCGCTTTAATCTCTTCTCCTTGAGGAAGTAAATCAATCAAAAGCAAATCCTTATCTCCGCTGACCAGCCCTGTTGCCCTTGAGTTTTGAATCATAACATTAATGCGGCTCCTTGGATCAATTACTAACTGAACCTTTGAAAATAATTCATTTGCTTCAATTACTCGACCAACCAAACGGTTGCCGGATGAGACAACAGACATACCTTCCGAAACACCTTCTTTTTGACCTTTGTTAATTAAAATAAATTCAGACAAATCAGAAGAACTTCTGCCGGCCAAATTCGCCATAACAATTCTTCTGCTGTCTAAAGACCCCAAACCTAATTGCTGACGAAGAATTTCGTTTTCCAAAGAAATTTCATTAAGACGGCTGATCTCTCCCAAAAGATAGCTGTTTTCTCTTTTTAATCTACTATTTTCCTGATTTAGCCCCTTAGCTGATTTAATAAAATTTACAAAATTGCCAAATTTTAAAGAAATATTATAGGTTGTTTTTTGCAAAGGAAGAGTTATTTTAAAAAGGAAATCCTGGGGTGTTTTTAACCAGCCCTGATTATAAAAAATCACAAGGACAAAAACCAATAAAAGAGACAGAACAATTGGTCGGCGAAAAAACTTTTTCATTAAGCTATATTTTAGCACAAGCGCGCCAAAAGACAAACATTTGAGCGCCTACCGCAAAATAGCATCTATTGAAACTATAACAAACAAAAAAAGCCGGTGGTTTTTGCCACCGGCCTTTTGAGGCTTTACATCGGCCTTTCTTCTTCTGGTGATTCCGGCCCGGATTGATCTTCTGGAGAAGACATTTCCGACGAACTTTCTGAAGGTTCTTCAGAGGGGCTTTCCGGCTCTGAAGGAGTTTCTGACTCCACCCCCATAGGGGCTGAAGGAGGGGTAGATTCTGATGTTTCAGAAGTCATTGGATTTTCCTCCTGACTGCCGCCTTTCTTTTTAGAGCTAAGCCAAACAAGTAAAGCGACTGCTATAACAACGACTGCTATAATAATTATCCAGTACATGAACTGCTACCTGAACAAACACTGCTGTTTTTTAAAGATCCCTCCCTCTTTAGCTGGAGTAAAAAACAACAAAATCTGGACAGGCCCTTTGTTTATTAATAACTTATTTAATTATTAACAGTTACTAAATATATTATAGCGGAATTCCTCTACAATGAAAACGGAGGCAATGTGGATAACCTCCAAATGTTGCCTGCCCCCATAGATAAAACAACATCGCCCTTATTTGTTTTTCTTTTTAAAAAATCAGCTGCTTCTTTTAGTCCAGAAATATATTCAACATCGTTTTTGTGTTTTTTGATCTCTTTTACCAAATCCAAAGCGTGAATGGCCGCTTCTTTTTCGCGGGCTGAACCATAAATATCTGTGATAACAACATGATCGGCATTTTTAAAAGCGCGGCCAAAATCTTCTAAAAACGCCTTTGTCCTGGAAAAGGTATGAGGCTGAAAGACAGCCCAAATTTCCTTTTGCGGATATTTTTCTTTTACTCCCTTTAAAGCCGCCTTAATTTCTGTCGGATGATGGGCGTAATCGTCAATAAAAACAACTCCGTCTTTCTCCCCTTTTATTTCAAACCTGCGGCGGGTACCGGAAAAAGACAAAAGCGCTTTTTCAACAACCTCCGGCTTAACACCCAATTTAAGAGCCGCGGCTCTGGCGGCGGCGGCGTTTGATAAATTATGCTCTCCGCAAAAAGGCAGTTTGATCTTTATATTATTCGGATCAATCTCAATTATCGGGCATTTAGCTTCTTTGATAATCTCTCTTACAGCTTTGTCTTTGAGATTGGCCGCAATAAAGCCGGTTTGAGGGACTCTTTTGACCAATTCTTTAAATGTTTTTTTGTATTCCTTAAAGTTTTTAAAAAAATCTGGATGATCAAATTCCAAATTGTTCAAAACAACAGCTTGGGGATTATAATAGAGAAAATTATTGCGGTATTCGTCTGCTTCAGCAATTAAATATTTAGAAGAGCCAACCCGGGCGTTGCTTTTCCATAAAAGCACCTCTGTACCGACAATAACAGTTGGGTCATAATCAGCTTTTTCAAGTATTTCCCCCAACATAGCAGTAGTAGTGCTTTTACCGTGAGTCCCTGCTACGGCAATACCATACTTTTCTTCAAACAAGGCGCCTAAAACTTGGGCGTAAGTTAAAATATTTGATTTTCTTTTTTTGGCTTCCTGAACTTCCGGATTTCTTATATCCTGTCCGAGATAAGCGGCTGAAACAATTACTAAATCTGTTTTTTGAGGGAGATTTTCTCTATCAAAACGCTCAAAAACCTTAATACCCAATCTATCTAAAACCCTATCAGTAAAAAACTTCTCTTCTGTATCAGAGCCGGAAATATTAATCTGGCGGCTTTTTAGAACTTGAGCTAAAGCAGTCATCCCTACTCCTTTTATGCCAATAAAATAGGCGCTTCTGATTTTTGATAAATCAATTGGTTCTTCTATCATTTTGACTTAATAACTAAATAAGGGAATTTAACCACTGCGTTATAGGCCCTCTTTATCCTTTTTGGCTCAAGCATCAACCGCCAAGACCATTCTAGGCCTGTCTTTCTTAAAATTTTTGGCGCTCGGTAAAGTTTGCCGGAAAAAAAATCAAAAGCGCCCCCCACCCCGACAGCAACCCTAACCGAAGGCATTTTATGCAAGTTTTCAACAATCCATTTTTCTTGTTTGGGCGCCCCCAAAGCGACAAAAAGAATGGCCGGCAAAAAATATTCTTTTTGTAATTTTTCAAAAGACATTTGGTCAATTTGCAAGCCGGGATATTTATTTCTAAGCACTTGGGCTGTTTTGTAATCAGCTCCCTCCCGACCACCGAATAAAAAAACCAGCCATTTTTTCTTGGCTGCTTTTAGGCAAGCCCTTTCCATAAAATCAACCCCAGTAATCCTCTCTTTTAGAGGATTTTTGGAATAATAAGAGACAAATATCAGGCCAACGCCGTCAGGCAGAGACAAATCCGCCTTGTTGAGAATTGATTTAAATTTTTCATCTTTGCTAGCCCTGACTAAAAATTCCGGATTAGGGGTGACAATATAGTGTTGTTTCCCGCTTTTTAGAAAGTCCTCCAATTTAAGAAGAGCTTCTTTTCTGGTTAAGTTGTCTATCTTAACGCCGAGAATCTCCATAATATTTTAGCCGGCCAATCCAACTGATTCTAAAACAATGTAATCAGAGCCTGCTCTTGAAAGGCGGCTCTCCATTATTTCAATTGAATCAACCGGGAAGGTTATAGAAATTTTCTTGTCTATTTCCGGCTTTTCCGGGAGCTTTTTCCACTGGCTATGATTTATCCTGCCCAATGTTATATGAGGCGAAAAGGCCTTGTTTTCAAGCTGACGGTAGCCGCTTTTTGAAGAATTAAATAAACTATCCTCTAATTTTTTTCTTAAATCCCCTATGAAAATATTTTTAAGACCGACCGCCCAAACCATTCTTGGCCTCCCCTTCAGGGGCCCCAAAGAAACTTTATTTATTCTAACTTCAAAAGAGGAGTGTTCCCCAGCTGTTTCTTTAGTCAGGCGGCAAATCTCTAAAAGCTCTTCATTATCCACATAGCCGATAAAAACCAAAGTAATATGCAAATTGCTTCTTTTGGTCAAACGAACAGGCAAATCAGCTATTTTTTGCTGTAAAGAAAAGAGTTCTTTTTTTACCGAATCAGGTAAATTAATAGCAATAAAAATCCTTCGCTTTTTCATTTTCTTTATTTCCCTTCTATATATTGCAGTATAACAGGAAGCCGGTATAATGGAAAGTAAGTATAATATTAAGCTGCAAAAAGATGGCCGCAAACCAAACAAAAAAAATAAAAACGAAAGAACAACAAAGGAAAAAGACCAGCCGAAAAGCAAAAACTTCTCCAAAAGGCAAAAAAAGAGTAAAAACAGCTAAAAAGATTAAGCAGGAAAGCGATATCCAGCAAATTATTAATCATTATTTCTACAGCAAGGGTCTGAGCTTGAATAAAATTAAAAATGACGCCAAGAAGAGAAAAATAATCTATTCCCGCTATACCCGGCCGGCAAAACAGCTTTTGGAACTGGCCGGTTCTGTCAGAGGAGGGAAAAAAGCGATAGACAAAGTTGCCAAATGGGCCAAATCAAGAAACCTTGATTACGCTATTGAGACTGTTTTCAAAAAGTGGCTGGAATTGGATAAATTAAAACCAAAAGAAATTATCAAAAAGCCCTTCTATCACAACCAGCCGGTTATTTGGTCGCGCTCCAAGAAGAAATGGTATGTTATTAATGCTGACGGAGAATGGAAAGAATTTGCAGACGAAGAATCCAAAATAGAATGGCGCATTGTAAAATGATTATTTCTGGCCAGAAATAATCATTTTGAGACCCTGCCCGCTTCTAAAGGACGACGAAGGATATCAAAATATGACTATCAGCAAAATAGAAACAGGAGAAAACAATCCTGTTTTAAGGCAAAAGGCCAAAGAAGTTAAAAAAATTAACTCTCCTGTAAAAGAGCTTGTTTTTGATATGATAGAAACGTTAGAGGCAAAAAAAGGACTAGGCCTGGCCGCTCCCCAAGTCGGCCAACTTTTAAGAATTATTGTCGCCAAGCCGGAAACAGAAGAAAAAGCAATTGCTTTAATTAATCCGAAAATAAAAAAGAGGTCTTTTAGAAAAAACATTGTTCAGGAAGGATGTTTGAGTTTACCGGAAACATACCTGCCTGTTAAAAGGCCCGTTAAAATTACTGTCCAAGGGCTTGATATAAACGGGCAAAAGATTATAATAAAAGCAGAGGGTCTTTTAGCCCGAATTATTCAGCACGAAGTTGACCACTTAGACGGCATTATGATTATTGATAAAAAATATGAATAGCCCCAAAATTGTTTTCTTCGGCACTTCTCAATTCGCAGTCCCGGTTTTAGAAAAATTAACTGAAAAAAACTATAAGATAGTAAGAGTTGTTGCCCGTCCGGACAAACCAGCCGGCAGAAAACAAAAAATAACCCCTCCGCCAATAAAAGAAACAGCCGCAAAACTTAATTTTCCTCTTTCCCAGCCGGAAAAGGCGTCATCTATTAAGTCAGAAATATCAGAATTATCCCCTGATATAATAATTGTCGCCGCCTACGGGCAAATCCTGCCTAATAATATTTTAAATACCCCCGCCTATGGCTCTCTCAATCTGCATCCCTCGCTTTTGCCAAAACACCGCGGCCCTTCGCCTATCCAAACAGCTATTCTCAAAGGGGATGAAAAAACAGGACTGACTATTATCAAAATGGACGAAGAAATGGACCACGGGCCAATAGTTTGCCAAAAAGAAATGGATATCCTGCCAAATGACAACTACCAAACGCTGGAGAAAAAACTATCCCAATTAGCCGCCAATTGCTTAACAGAAGTAATCCCTCAATACATATCAGGAAAAATCAAACCTAAAAAACAAAACGAAAAAGAAGCCACTTATACAAAAATGCTTAGAAAAGAGGACGGACAAATCAACTGGCAGAAACCGGCCCAAGAAATTGAAAGAAAAACAAGAGCTTTTTCTCTTTGGCCCGGAACATGGACATATTTAAACAACAAAAGAGTTAAAATTATATCTGCCAAAGTAATTAAAGCAAAAAAAGACATTGATAAAAATGAACTAATCTTCCCCGCAGGAAAGGATTTTTTGCTTTTAGAAGTTGTCCAGCCAGCCGGCAAAAAACCAATGAGCGGGCAGGAATTTTTAAGAGGCAACCAGCAGTTAAAAGAAAATATATCTACATAAAAGTTCTTTAACATTAAAATACTTAAAGAGGGGGCGCCATGTCTGAAACATTAGGTCAGGCCTATGATAAAATTATGGGCGATTTATTGGCTCCAAAGCCGGTAAAAGAAACAAAAACAGACAACCCAAAAAAGAAAAAAAGAAAAACAAACCAAAAGCTCGCCATCTGCCTGGAGACAATAGCCAGACTGACCGCCTACAAAAAGACCAGCGGGAAAACACCTTTGCAAATTGGCAACCTAATTAAAAAGGAGGCCAACAAACAACTAAGAAAAGAAACCGGCGGCTATCTATCACCGGAAGAAGCAGATCTTATCGATCAGATAGCAACAGCTCTTTGCCAAAGGGATGAATCAATCTTTTCGGAATTTTGCCACCGGGTCCGCAACAGAACACTGCCTGCCGCAGGTCACGCCAACCACATCAGAGAAACACACCGCAAAATAACCAAAGAAGTAAAGCGGCTTGAAAGACTTATCGTCAGCGCCACTTCGTCTCTTAGCCAGGAAAGCGAAATGATACTTGAGGATCTCAAAAAAATGGCTCAGGATGTTGATATTGTCACCAACGAGACGAAAAAGACAGAAAAACGGTTGGAGTATTACCAAAAGCCGCGAAAAAAAACCCGCCAGAAAAAGCAATAAGGTCTTCTCCCCCGCTTCACATAAAATTCTCCTCTCGTCCCCCGCCTCACAAAGGGCAAGCAAAAAAACGCTTGTCCTTTTCTTTTTGCTCTTTTTTGCTATACTAAAAACGATTATGTCTTTTTCTGTCGGCATTGTCGGTCTGCCCAACGTAGGGAAATCCACTCTTTTTAAAGCGCTGACCAAACAATCAGTGGATATTTCCAATTACCCTTTTTGCACCATAGACCCGAATGTCGGCGTGGTCGCTATCCCTGCTAAACGGCTTAAAAAAATATCCAAAATAATCAAGCCGCAAAAAACAACACCGACAGTAATTGAATTCGTTGATATCGCCGGATTGGTTAAAAACGCCCATCAGGGAGAGGGTTTGGGCAACCAGTTTCTTGCCCGCATCAGAGAAATGGATCTTGTTTGCCAAATTGTCAGGGATTTTATAAATGAGGAAATAAGCCATATTGAAGGAGAAATCAACCCGCAAAGAGATATAGAAATAGTCAACACCGAATTAATAATGAAAGATTTGGAAACAGTTAATAAGCGTTTGGAAAAAACAAAAAAACAAGCGCGCTCGGGAGACAAAAAAACAAACCAGGAATTAAATGAATTAGAAGAAATTAAACAAATATTGGAGAAAGGCAAGCTCCTGGCAGAAGAAAAAAACGAAGAAACAGAACTAACAAAAGAATTACAGTTTCTAACAAGCAAACCAATAATTTACCTTTTTAACATTGGCAAAGGCTCAAAAGAGACTGCTCCGGGCAAAATAAGCTTAAATTTACAACTAGAAAATGAAATAAGCGAATTAAAAGAAGAAGAACGGAAAGAATTAGAGCTCCCTAAAAACCAACTGGATAAATTAATCACCCAATGCTATAAAACACTCAATTTAATCACCTTTTATACAATCACCGGCGGCAAAGAAGCAAGGGCCCGAACAATTAAAAAAGGATCAAAAGCGCCGGAAGCCGGAGGAACAATCCATAGCGATTTTAGAGATAAATTTATTAAAGCTGAAGTGATAAACTGGCAAAAACTTATTGATATAGGAAACTGGCAAACAGCCCGTCAAAAGGGACTAATAAGAACAGAAGGCAAAGATTATATTGTTCAAGACGGCGATATTATTGAGTTTAAGATTTAACAATTCCTGCATAAGTTCACATACATATTGGACTCTTTAAGGGTCTGAATATGTATGCAG
>CAYQQO010000009.1:0-22853 GCA_964420115.1 uncultured Candidatus Saccharibacteria bacterium
TATTGATAATTTTATATCACCTAAAAAGTCCAATATGTTATGGACGGATACAATTAATTGTCTTTTATTAGTTAAAAGATTATAATAAAGAGAAGGCGCTATGGGCGGAGATTCTTTATGGGAACAGACAAGCAAATAAAAGATAGCTTTGAATTTATAATTGATAATAAAATTGATAATAATTTTATGGAGCTGCGTTTTCTAGCGGACGAGCATGATGAGGATAACAGCGTTCGTCAGGCGGAGTTGATTGAAGAAGAGGCCTTGAAAATTTTTAAAAAAAATCCAGATAAGAAATATAATACATTGGTAAATTTAACTCCACTGGGCAGAGTTAGTTATTTGCCCGGCAAGGCAAGAGATATATATAAAAGAATAACTGCTCATCCTCAAGTGGGCAAGGTGGCCCTTGTCGGAGGAGATATTTTTATCCAGATTATTGTTAATTTTATTATGCAAGTATCAGGCAAAAAAGAAGCTATAAAGGAGTTTGCCAGCCTAGAAGAGGCGAGGGCCTGGCTTAAAAAATAATTTGTGTAAAACAATTTATGAGAACCGACCAGCAACTAAAAGACACATATAAGGTGATTATTGACGAGGATAATAAAATTATTGAACTGCGTTATTTAGAGCCTATTACAGATAAAGGGGAAAATATTAGGCAGTCAGAATTAATTGAAGAAGAGGGGCAGAAGATTTTTAAAAAGAATCCTGGTCAGAAATATAATATTTTAGTCAACTTAAGCCCGATAAAAAGAGTGGAGTTTACAGCTAAAAAATCAAGAAAGGTCTATATTAGATTAGCTTCTCACAAGCAAATTAAAAAAATGGCAGTTGTTGGCGGAGATATTTTTGTTCAGGCAGTTGCCACTTTTATTTTCAGGGCGGCTGGCAAGGGCAAGGAAATTATTAGAGTTTTTGACAGCGTAGATAAGGCAATAGATTGGTTGAGGTATAAAAAAGAAGAATAGGGTTTTGTCTTCTTGTTGTAAGCGCCCCTTTAAATGATTTTTTAAAAAACAGCCCTAAGGGCCGTTTTTAATTTGTGAGTGATGTTTTTTTTGATTATCCTTTAGCCAATAAATTAGGAAAAAAAATTTTTTTTATTTTAATAAAACGAACCGGCCTAATATCAAAAGCCCTATAAACAGCTTCGGATGTCTCTGTTGCCCAGGGAGTCAGTTGGCCTAATCCCTTTTTTGTCTTGTTGAGAGTGAGAATGCGGCACAGTCGGCGGTTTGGGCTGAAGTGCGATTTTCTAAGAGGAACGCCGTCAGCAAGAAGGAATTCTTCGTTGTTTTTTAAGTGCTTCAATTTGTACCCCGGGCGCAAGTATTTAATGGAAGCTTTTCTTAGTCGGTAGACGCCAGCTTTTGCTTGACGGTGGTTTTTAGCCCAGCGGCCTGATAAATTATGTAAAAACATTTGGCTGCCGATTTTTTCTTGTCGTATAAGACTATTTAATGAATCAATATCAATTTGTAAATTAAAAGAAGAATCCTTTTCTAAAAAAGATAAGGCATGGCAAGCGATGATGGGCACTTCACTATTAAGGGCTTGCGCCATGCCTAATACCGGAGAAGAAGCTATCTGGCGGGGGTTGCATTCAACTGTATAAAGTTTATTAGTCTTTTCGTTAAGAATGAAATCTAAGCCGAAGATGCCGCAATAACCATATTTTTTAAAGTATTCTCCTATTTTTTCTGTTGCTTGGTAAGCTTGGTTTAATACTTTTTGGTTAAACCTTGAACTTGTCCAGTCGTGTCCGCAAAAAAGGCCAGATCCCTTCTGGGGGTTATAAAGTTGGGGGATATCAAGAAGCTGGTATTGTGGGCTAGTTGAAACAACTCCTTTTTTAAAAACGCAAGCAGTAATGCTTGGCGAAGGCCCGGTGATAAACCGGCTGACAATAACCTCTTTTGGCGGCGTGGTTTTTATATCTTCTTCGTCAATTTTTTCTTGGAGCTTTAATATGGTTTGGTCGTATATTTCTTTGTTTTTTATAAAAAAAGTTCCCTTGCCTCCTCCTCGAGTAGGGTGCTGAATGACGAACGGTAGGCCGTATTTATTTTTTAACTGGCGGTAATGAAGTTTTTTGAGGGGGGTGATTTCTCCCGGCGGGGGGGGTATGCCAATTTCTTTCAGTATTTTTCTAAATTTTATTTTATTTTCAAAAAGTTGTTTACCGAAACGTTTAGGGTTTGCCCAGAGCTGCCAATTATTTTGTTGGCAAATTCTTTCCATTTTTTGGGATGTTTTGTAAACAACCAGAGCCGGTTTTGCAAATTGGCTTAAGTGTTTTTTAATTCTTGGGTGGGCGACAACAGTAGTGGCGTTGCGTGGTTCTTTAATGTGTTTGGTCCCCATGCCCTTTTCCAAAGACAAAACCTCAATATCTTTTTCAATTGGTTTTGTGTCTAAACTATAACGAAGGGCTAAAATACGATAATTAGAAGCAACTTCTTCAAGCCCCAGGCGGTTAAAAGCATAAACTCCTACGCCGAAAATAGGAGTTTTAAGCTGGCTGAAAAATTTTTTAGTTGTTTCTAAATCTTTAATAACAGTCATTTTTTAATTGCTTCTGATCTGCCGCGCATAAAAACGTTTTTGGCCGGGTTAACTAAAAATCTTTTAAGGTCTTTTCGGCCAATAATAATATCATATTTCATCTGTTGCCGATCGGCTATGAATGCTTCGGTAGTGACCAGTTTTTTGTCCAAAACAAAAGAGAGGTCAATAACCGGCCTTTCTTCAGCCCCTAAAGCCCCTCTTACTTTTTTTGACTTTATAAACTTGTTCAATCCCAATTCCTTGGCCGTGCTTTTGCAAATAGTTGTTCTGTAAGCGCCTGTGTCAATTTTACACATAGTTGGGTATTTATCGCCCTGGCTGTCAATGATTTCAATCGGCTCATTGATGCCAATAACTTTTCTTCCGGAAATTTCTTCTAGTTCTTCTTCTACTTCTCCGCCGAATAAGTCTTGCGCTATTTTTACCCCCTTGCTAACGCTTGATACTTTAAGTCCCTTTACTCTTTTTAGTCGATCTCCCAAAGGAGCTAAATTAGCGATTTGGATTGAAAGGCCCGGCCTGGCGTTGAGTTCTAAAATAGTCGGTCCTTTGTCCCGGTCTATAGCGATATCTACTCCCAAATAACCAATTTTACTAACTGCTTGGGCCTGGATGGCCAGGCGAAGAATCTCTTTCCAGTCAGGCACTTGCAGTCCTCTAAGGAGCATGCGGGTGTGGGGGGCGTATTCAACAAGGTGGTCCCGCCAAATAGCTGTTGTGGTTATTCCTGTGCCCATGTCAATCCCCACCCCGACACTGCCTAGGTGTAAATTAGCGCGGCCGTCAGAATCTTTTGTTGGCAGACGCAGTTCAGCCATCACTGGCACAGAATTATAGACAATGATTCTAATATCAGGTATGCCGCGATAGCCATATGGCTTAAAAAGTTTAAGCAGTTTTGTTCTTTCTTCAAAAAAGGCCACATCGGGCAGGCCGGTCAAAGAATAATTTCCTTCTAAAATGTTATAAACATGGTCGCGCAAATCTTTGGTATAAACTAATTTTTTGTTAGCTTTTACCCATGGGTGGGGGAATTTTTTTTTACGGCCGTAGACAATTATAATTCCTTCTCCGCTCAAGCCTCTATTTGGCTTAAGGGCAAAAGCCGAAGGAAGTTCTTCCCAGTTAAATGTTTTTAGTTCTTTTGTCTTTTTTATCACGGCGTATGTTTCAAGGACAGGCAAGCCAGCTCTTTTTAAAACTTTTTTGGCCAGCAGTTTGTTGTCGGCAATCCTAATAGCCTCCAAAGAGTTGGAGGGTCTAATATATGTTAAATTGCGGTCGTTAAGTCCTAAAACCCGTTTGGATTTTTTTAAAAAACCAGTCATTTTAATCTTTCTTGGAAATTTCAATATGTTTAATAACTTCTCGGAACCGGAAATATTCAGCCAGACGCAGTCCGGTCCATTTGCCTAATAATATATTAATTAATGCAGTAGCCAATATTATCCAGAGACCGTAATAAAGGACTAAATTCTGCAACCATGTCCAGCTGATAGTAAAATAGCAGACAAGAGAAAGAACAAGCGTCTCTATGGTTAAAAGAATAGCTGATCGCGCCCCTCTCTCAATTTGGGCAGCTACAAATTTTTCGACTAGAGTGATCATAATTAAGACAGCGATAATCGGGGCGATAACCAAACCCATTTGCCCGGTGTAAGCGCCTAAGGTGAAAAGAGCGAAAATAGCCATTACCACGACGGTTAAGACAATTGCTATGCGGGGCAGATAAAGAAGGCGTGTTTTTTTTACCATTAATCTGGTTAATGTGCCGACAAAAAGAATAACCAAAAAGAAAAGCAAGCCATATTCAAGCCCGGTGGCTAAAAAAGCGAAAGCGATTATTAGGGGAGTATAAATGCCGAATCCTTTTACTCCGATAATTTGGCGGGCAAAAACAATAATAGTGGCGACAACAGGGAGTATTAGAATATAAGCTACTGTTTCTTGGGGCACCCCCTGGTTGATTATATGTTGGATAAGTGTATTCACAATTCTTTACAAAAATATTGCCAATTTTACGAATTTTCATTCGTTAAATTAACAGTAAATTCGCGCGGGTTATTGTTTGAATGAGCACAGCAAATGGCCGCGGCCAAAGCGTCAGCGGCGTCGTCTGGCTTGGGTATTTCATTGAGATTTAAAAGAATTTTAACCATTTTTTGGACTTGGCTTTTATCGGCCCGGCCGTAGCTGGTTACCGCTTGTTTTATCTGTAAGGGGGTGTATTCGTCAACCGTCAGCTTGTCTTGAGCGGCCCTGGCTAAAATAACCCCTCTTGCTTGGCTGACTTTAACGGCTGTTTTTTGGTTTTTAAAAAAGAAAATATCCTCAACGGCTATTCTGTGGGGTTTGTGTTTTTTTATTAATTTAGCTAATTGTTGGTCTATAATTTTCAACCGCTCTGCTGTCGGCAAATGAGGGAGGGTTCTAATGCAATTATAGTCAATTACTTTTAGGCCGTTGGTTAGCTTTTCAACAAGGCCGTATCCGGTTATGGCTGTTCCTGGGTCAATGCCAAGTATTATCATAAATTACATTTTTAAATTAGAATAAATTTCCTGAACATCGTCATTTTCATCTAAGGCCTCAAAAAGCTTTTCTATTTTTGCTTTTGTTTCTTGGTCTGCTTCTGTTGTGTATTTGGCTACCCAGTTTTCTCCCTTTTTGTTAAACATATATGAGACACTGCCGGCTTGGGCCATTTTCCCCTCAAAATTGCTTAAAATATGCTTAATTTCAGATAAGGTTCTGTTTCTGTTGTCAGTGATACATTTAATGATAACGGCTATACCATTGGACCCGTAGGCCTCATATATCACCTCTTCAATTTGTTCCCCTTCTATTTGTCCGGATCCTTTTTTTATAGCTCTTTCAATATTATCTTTAGGGACATTAAGCTCTTTGGCTTTTTCAACGGCCTGGCGTAATTCCGGGTTCATTTCCGGATCAGCCCCTCCTTTTTTAGCGGCAACACTAATCAAGCGGGAAATTTTGCTGAAAATCTTTTCCCGCTTTTTATCAACTGATTCTTTTCTGTGCTTTATGTTTTGCCATTTGCTGTGGCCTGACATGCTGCCTTAATCATACTATATCTCAAGAATCAGCGTCAATGAAAAAACCGTCCATTTTATGGGCGGCAATTTTAAGGAATTGTTTTTTAGCGGCTATTTGGATATTAAAAATCTGGTCAAGCGTATTGGTATAAAAACAAGAGCTGCTGCCATGCGCCAGACAAAAGCCCATATTATCGCGTCAATGGCAAAAAATTTCCAACTGATATCAGACATATTATCCGGCATTGGGCTGGATAAATAATGGGGGAAAGAGAGGTTATATTTAATAATATTAAACCTTTCTTCTGTTTCAAATAAATAAGGAGAAAGAAATGTCGTTCCTGTCCCTACAAGAATAAATACAAAAATACTTGCTTTTTTACTTAATTTATCGCCATTCATTTGCTTATTTTTTGCCTATTGGGCTTCAAATCTATTCCTTATTCTTATTATGCCCCAACTTATCATTAGCGAGCCAGAAATGATGATGGAGAGAACAAGGATAAGGTCGGCTTTCTTATTATTCTTTGCTGTTTTCGCTATGGAGGCGGGTTGTTGTTGTAATGGGTTGGTTTGCGCTTGGGTGGTTTGCCTCGGTTTGTTTAATTGGTCTTCTGTTAATTCTTCTTGGATGATAACCGCTTCTTGTTTAGGGGCAATGACGGAGAAGTTCTGGCCCGCTGTCATGTTTTTAGCTGTTGTTTCTGGTATTTCTTTTGTTGTTTTAATAATTGAAATGGGGGTTTTTATGGCGATATTTTGCTTTTCATTTTGTTCAATTGCGCTAATAATATTTACTGCGCCGGGAGTGGCTGTTTTTGTCCAGTAATAATCGCTGCCGTCAAAAGCAACACTCATTCCTTCTTTGTCTTCGCCTGAATAATCAATCTGGCTGGCTAATGAACCGTCTGGATAAAGAAGGCGGGCTTGGTCCCAATCATTGTTTAAATGGACCTTGCTTATTGGTCTTTTGATGACTAAAAATTGGCAAGGGGCGATTAAGCTGCCTTCTGGGAAAACAAAAGGCTCGCTGCCGCTTTCTTCGTCGTCTAACCGCCAGTTGGCTAAATTGGCTATTTGATCGCTTTGGTTATAAATTTCAATCCATTCGTTTTCTTCGTCGTTTCCGTAAGGATTAGGCAGAAATTCACTGATAATTATTGACTGGCTGTAAACATTTATTTTAACAACATCCATATTGGTTAATTGCCCGTCGCTGACGAGAAGAGTGGCTATATACTCTCCGGGATATGCATAAATGTGGTTTGTTTTTGCTTCTGTGCTTGTTTGTCCGTCGCCAAAGTTCCAAAAAAAGGTGAGTTTGTCGCGATTAGGATCGCTGGAAAAACTGGCGTCAAAGAAAATTTTCTGGTTTGTCAGCGCTGTAATGTTGTCCGGGCCAATTCTGGCGACCGGCGGCTTGTTAGAGCGGGCTGGGCCGCCGTCTATTATTTGTTCTTCTGTTGGTTCTTGTTCTTTTGGTTTTTGGGGTTCTTCCGGCTCTTGAGGTTCTTCAGGCGCTGTTTTTTGGCCGGGGCTGTTTTTGGCTTTTGGTGTTCCGCCTGCGTTCTGGCTTGCTTGCCAGCCAATAGCGTCTTTTCTTTCCATTGTTTGTTTGGTGTTGTTGTCTCCTGCCGGCCAGCCGTCAGAAAAATTAACTTGCTCAATTAAATTGCTTTGGGCGTCATATAGTTCCAATGCCTCTCCGTTGTTTGATAAAGCGCCGGTATATATTTGGTCTGCCGGCGTCTCTGGCGCGCTTTCATCATTTGTCCTTTCTAATAAAAAATAGCCGCCTGCGGCTATTTTCCCTGACAATGTTATTTTTGGCGTTCCGTCAGCGGCTTTAATTATCCAGCCAGTCAAGTCAACTTCTTGATTGGTTGGGTTGTATAGTTCTATCCATTCATCGCTGGCAGAGATATCTGTCCCCATCCAGGCAATTTCATTGATAATAATGTTGTTTGAGCTAAAAGCAGGGGGAGGAACGGCTAGAATTCCTCCTAAAATTAGCAAAAAATAAAAATTAGAGTAACTTGTTTTGTTTTTCTTCGTCATACTCTATGCCAAGATGCCGGTAAGCAAGTCTGGTCGCTTGGCGGCCTCTTGGAGTTCTTGAAAGGAGGCCTAGGCGAAGCAGGTAGGGTTCGTATATTTCTTCGATTGTTCCTCTCTCTTCGCCTGTTGCCGCGGCTAAAGTGCCCAGCCCAACAGGCCCGCCGTTGAATTTTTTAATTAGAGTCTCTAAAAGGTGACGGTCAGCCGGCTCCAGCCCAGTATGATCAATTTCAAGCATTTTTAAAGATTGAGCTGTTAAATCCTTGTTGACTAGTCCGTCAGCTTTTACTTGGGAGAAATCGCGGATTCTTTTTAAGAGGCGGTTGGCTACCCGAGGAGTGTATCTGGAACATTGGGCGATTAAAGAAACTGCCTCTGGGTTAATATCTGTCTTTAGAATTTTAGCAGAACGGCTGATAATTTTTTCGATGTCTTTATTTTCATAAAAATCCAAACGAAATGTGGCGCCAAAACGGCTGCGCAAAGGAGAAGATAATTGGCCGATGCGGGTGGTAGCGGCGATTAGTGTAAAACGGGGAAGTTCCAGCTGAATTGTTCTGGCAGAAGGCCCTTTGCCGATAATGATGTCTAGGGCAAAATCCTCCATTGCCGGATAAAGTGTTTCTTCAATAACTCTATTTAAGGCGTGGCATTCATCAATAAAGAGAACATCGCCGGGCTGAAGGTTGGTTAAAATAGAGGCCAGATCGCCTGTTTTTTCAATAGCCGGGCCGGAGGTAACCTTAATATTGGCTCTCATCTCTTTGGCAATAATGTGGGCTAATGTTGTTTTTCCCAGTCCGCTTGAGCCATACAAAAGGACGTGTTCAATAGCTTCGTTTCTTTTTTTGGCTGCTTCAATTAAAATATTTAAATTATCTTTAATTTTTTCCTGCCCCATATATTCATTAAAAGAACGCGGCCTCAAAGTAAAGTCCAGGTTTTTGTCCTCATTTAATTGTTCGGGTGTTACAACGGGGCTTGACATTTTAAATTTACTCTGCTATTATGCTTATAGATATCGCAGAGGGGGCGCTATAAAGGAATGTCCCTTTTTAATATCTAAAAATACCTTATTTCACTAATATTAGGGGTTAGTCATGACTAACCTGTAGGCAATAAGGATCCTATCTAAAGCTGGGGTTCGATAGGGGCTTTATCTTAGTTTTTTTTGGATATCTTGGTTCCGACTGGGATATTCCTCGGAAAGGTCTTTTCTCTCTATTCTCAGGTGGAGAGTCGTTGCCTGCAGGTTAGACAAGATTAACTCTTTTTAATGTTGCTAACAATTTAACTTAAATCAGCCAGCGGGCCGACAATCCTTTCTATTTCTTCAATGGTGGTTAGGCCGTCAAGCGCTTTTAACAAGGCGTCTTGGGTAAAACTGACCATCTTTCCTTCTTTTGTCTTTTTTATAATTTGGAAGTGGTCTGGAGAAGAACTGATTAACTTTTCCATTTCTTGATTGATAACAATAATTTCAAAAATACCAATTCTGCTTTTGTATCCGGTGTTATTGCACTCCTGACAGCCGACTGCCTGATAAATTTTTAATTTATTGTTAAGAGTTGGGTGTTTAATAGACGGAGGAATCCCTTTAAGGGATTTTTTTATTTGGTCAAGCTCTTTTCCAGAAGTTGTTTTCTTTTTGGCGCATTTTTTGCAAATTCTTCTAACAAGCCGCTGGGCAATAATCAAGTTGAGGGCAGAGGCCAAATTGGAAGCGTCAACGCCGATATCCAAAAAACGAGGAATGGCGCCGGCCGCGTCATTGGTATGGAGTGTGGAAAAAACCAAATGGCCGGTTAAGGCGGCCTGGACAGCAATTGTCGCTGTTTCTTCGTCTCTAATTTCCCCAACCAATATTATGTCGGGGTCTTGGCGCAGGATTGCCCGAAGTCCCTTGGCAAAGGTATAGCCTTTCTTTTCGTCGGTTTGAGTTTGAGTGATTCCTTCTAAATGATATTCAATCGGGTCTTCCAAGGTGATAATTTTTGATTCTGGTTTGTTGACCTTTCTAATAAAGCTGTATAAAAGAGTTGTTTTGCCGGAGCCGGTTGGTCCAGTGGTAATAATCATGCCATTGGGTTTTTGTATTTCTTTGTAAACGACATCCAATATATCTTGGCGAAGGCCCAAATCTTCCAGCTCTAAATTAATCGCCCCGGGGTCTAAAATGCGCATAACAATATTTTCTCCATAAGCGCTTGGAATAGCTGAGACCCTTATTTCAATATCAGTTTTATCAAGGCCAATAGTAAAACGGCCGCCTTGAGCGATATCAGCGACGTTTAATTTCATTCCGGAAAGAAGCTTTATCCGGTTTAAAATATATGAATACGATTTTGAAGACAAAAAAGCCGCATCTTGGAGTATTCCGTCAATGCGGTAGCGGATAATTGCTTTTTCTTGCTCTGTTTCCAAATGGATGTCAGAGGCCTTTGTTTCCAAACTGCCGGCTAAAAGTATTTCAACCACTTTAGAAATTTGGTCAGTCGGCGTTTCTTCTATTTTTTTCTTAATATCATCTAAATTATTAATTTCTTTTTTTAAGTTTTTGAGAGATTCTCCTTCTATATCAACCTGGCCGGTGATTTTTCTAACTTCTTTTTTGGGAATATCCTGGTATGCTTGCCAAGCTCTTTCAAGTCCGCTTTCCGAGGATACAAACAAATTAATTTGATAGCCTTCTTTTTCTAATTCTTTTAAAATTTTTTTGACTAAAGGATTTTCTGGATCTTTTGCCGCCGCCCAAAGCTGTTTTGATTTTTTCTGGATAACAGCCATTTTAGCGTTTCTGGCTTTTTTTTCTAAAACAAGCGGAAGAGCTTTTTGTTCAATAGGAGTTATTTTTAAGTCCAAATAGGGTAAATTAAGCTGGCCCGCTAATTGTTTGGCCTTTTTTTCTTCCTCTTGGCGCTTCAAACTGCTTAATTTTTCTTCCAGCGCCTTGCTTTTAGATTGGATCTGCGTCATCTCTATCCTCTTTAATTACTAATTATTGCCCATCTATATATCAAGTTATATTGAGCATAGCTTATTTTTCTTGCTTGGTCAAATATGGTAAACTAAAGTTGTATGGTTTCTTCCCGATTAGCGGAAATTATTAGCAAAAACAGCCAAGAAACAAAAAAAATAGGCAGGGTTTTGGCAGGGGGAATATTTAATTGGCGGCTGGGGGACAAAGAAGCTCTGATTATCGCTCTTGAAGGCGAGTTGGGCGCTGGCAAAACTACTTTTGCTCAAGGGTTGGCCAAAGGATTTAAAATCAAAGAAAAAATTACCAGCCCCACTTTTGTTATTTTAAAAAAATTTAACCTCAAAGATAGCTTCTGGCAAAATTTATACCATATTGATTGTTATAGGGTTAACAGCCCGCAGGATATATTGGATTTAGATTTTAAGGAAATTACCAGCCGCCCAAAAAATATTGTTGTTATTGAGTGGGCTGAAAAAATTAAAAGCATTTTACCAAAAGAAAAAGTTTTGTGGGTTAGTTTTAGTTATTTAGAGAAAAACGAAAGAAAATTATCTATAAATTTAATTATTTAATTATTGTGGGAAGATTAGTTTTAATTGACAGCAATGCCATACTCCACCGGGCCTATCATGCCCTGCCTCCGCTTAAGACAAAAAAGGGGGAGTTGGTTAATGCTGTTTACGGTTTTATAAGCATTTTAATAAAGGTGGTTAAAGATATTAAGCCGGACTATTTAGCCGCTGCTTTTGATTTGGCCGGACCGACTTTTAGAGATAAGGAATACACAGAATACAAAGCCAAGAGGGTTAAGCCTAAGCAGGAGTTCTATGACCAAGTCCCTTTGGTAAAAAAGATAATTTCTGCTATGGGGATTCCTATTTATGAGAAAAAGGGCTTTGAGGCCGATGATGTTGTTGGTACAATAATAAATGAAGTAAGTAAAGAGAGTAATTTAAAAACAATTATTATTACTGGCGATTTAGACACATTACAGTTGGTTGATAAAAATGTTGAAGTTTACGCTCCTAAAAAAGGAATAAGCGAGATGGCTATTTATGATATAAAAGCGATTAAAGAGCGCTACGGCCTTTTGCCAAAGCAGATCGTTGATTTAAAAGCGCTTTGGGGCGACATTTCAGATAATATTCCCGGGGTAGCGGGCGTTGGTGAAAAAACCGCCAAAGAGCTGGTTAAAAAATTCGGTAGTTTAGAAAATATTTATAAAAATTTGAATAAAAGCGATTTAAACCTAAAATTAAAAGCCCGTCTTTTGGAATACCAAGAAGATGCCCGGCTTAGCTATTTTTTAGCTACTATTAGAAAGGACGCGCCGATTAAGTTTAATTTAAGCGATTGCCGCCTTGATGGGATTAGCAAAAAGAAGGCGGTTAAACTTTTAGAGCAATTAGAATTTAAAAGTTTAGTTAAAAGAATTGAGGAGTTATAATATAATAAAGAAAGGAGATATTAATATGGGCAAAGATAGGCTTCCCAAAGAGAAAATAGATGAAATATTGGCGATGCCCGGTCAAGTCAGGGGGGTTGTTTTCGCTACAGACAAAGAGTATGTTCTTTTAAAATGGGGCAAGGAAGGTTTGGAAAAATTAAAAAATAAAGCCAAAGAATGGGGAGTGAAAACCCCCTATGAAAAAGTTGAAGTGATAGATTGGTATCCTGCGGGGCAAAGAGCAATCTCTCTGCTTTTAATAAGGGAAGTATTTAATTTGGATAACTCTGGGATAAGGGATATGGGGTCAATGGCGCCTAAGTTTTCATTTATTGTTAAACTCTTTTTTAAACTTTTTTCGCCAATAGAAAAATTTGCTAAAGAAATTCCCGGTTATTGGGATGAGCATTTTACCGAAGGAGAATTGGAAGTGATTAAAGTTTCTGAAAAAGATAAAGAATTGATTATTCATTTAAAGAATGTTGATATACATCCCATTTATTGCGTTTATTCAGAGGGGTATTTTGAAAGAGTTATTAAATTTATTTATCCGACAGCAGTTTGCAAAGAAACAAAGTGCGCTTACAAGGGCGATGACGTTCATGAATATAGGTTTACTTGGGAATGAAAGAAGAAAAAGCAAAGTCACACACAGAGGAAATTTTAGTTAAAGATCTTCGGTTATTAAGGAAGCATACTGAAGATTTTTGGAATTTTTCGCCCATACCAATTTGCGGGGTTAATGCAGAATTTATTGTTATTAGTGTCGGCAAAAGGTTTTTAGATTTTTTTGGCTATAATCAGGAAGAGATTATTGGCGAAGGCCTGGAAAAGATTTTTGAATCTAAAAAAGAATTTCAGAAGCTTAAAAAGGATTTGTTGGAAGGGGAGATTATTACCCGCAGGGAAATTGTTGCCCAAAATAGAAATGGGGGGGAGTTGCCTGTTTCTGTTTTTGCCAAGGCCCAGAAAAACGATGAAAATATCACAATAAGTTATTTTTTTTCCTTTATAGATATTGTTGAGATAAAAAAGAAAGAAGAAGAGCTGAAGCAAAAAATAGCAGATATTGAAAAAGCGAAAAAGAAAGCAGAGCGGGAAGAAAATAAAACCAGAGCTATTTTATTGAGCTTAACTGACGGTTTAATTCTTTTTAACAGAGAAATGCAGGTTAGTTTGGTTAATTCTGTCGCAGAAGATATTTTAGGCGTTAAAGAAAAAAAGGTTTTGGGCAGGAAAATAGACCAAATGGGCGATTACCCCAACTTAAACAAACTTTATAAGTCATTGGGGGAAAATATAGAATGGATTGGCCGCAGATATGAATTTATTTTAGAGAAGCCGGTTTTGCGAGTTTTGCAAACAGTGGTTGTCCCTGTAGAAGTAAACAAAGAAACAATTGGTATTATGATCGTTTTGCACGATATTAGCAGAGAAAAGGAAATAGAAAGAATGAAAAGCGAATTTGTTTCAGTGGTTGCTCATCAACTGCGGACTCCATTATCAGCTGTTAAGTGGGTTATAGGGAGTATTTTAGACGGCGATGCCGGAGAGGTTTCTTTGGAGCAGCTTAATCTTTTGGGAAAAGGGTACAGAAGCAACGAAAGAATGATTAATTTAGTAAACGATCTTTTAAATATCGCCCGTATTGAAGAAGGTCGTTTTCTTTCGGGCTTTGCTTTGGTTTCTGTAGATAATTTGGTTAAAAGCATTGTTAAAAATTCAGAAAAAGCCATTAAGAGCAAAGATATAAATGTTGTTATTAAAAAAACTAAAAAGAAATTACCTAAAATAAGAATAGACATTGAGAGAATAAAGTTGGTTATCCAAAACCTGCTGGATAACGCTGTTAGGTATAGTTTGAAAGGTGGCAAGGTGACAATTTCCGTTGGTTATGATAAAATGAATATAAAAGTAGAGGTGAAAGATGAGGGGATCGGCATCTCTAAACACCAACAGGGGCACGTCTTTACTAAGTTTTTTAGAGGAGATAATGCTGTTAGGGCCGAGACAGAGGGGAGCGGCTTAGGTCTTTTTATGTGTAAAAATATTATTGAAGCCCATGGCGGGGAAATCGGCTTTAAAAGCGAGAAAGACAAAGGAACTGCTTTTTGGTTCACTTTGTCTGTTAAATCAGAAGAAATGGAATCTTAAATTTAAAATATAGTATTTTAAATTTAAGATACCTGCCTTTAAAAGATATATGAAGAAAATTCTTATTATTGAAGACGAGGAAATATTGCTTAATCTTCTTGAGCAAAAATTAAGTCAATTGGGTTATTCTGTTGAAGTCGCCGAGAATGGAGAAATTGGCTTGGTTAAAATGAAGGAAAATAAACCAGATCTGATTTTGTTGGATGTTGTCATGCCAAAAATGGACGGGTTTGAGGTAATGGAAGCAATGAATAAAGAAGAGGAATTAAAGAAAATCCCCGTGATTATTATTTCCAATTCAGGGCAACCGGTTGAAATTGACAAGGCAAAGAAACTTGGCGCCAGCGACTGGCTGGTTAAAACTGATTTTGACCCCAAAGAAGTAATTGACAAAGTTAAAAATCAATTAGGAGAACCTTAAAATTTAAATTATAAAAAGAGCCTGTGGGTTTATGCTTTGTAATTTAAGTTTTAGGAAAGTATATTTATGGAAAATAAACCAGAAGAAAAAAAGGGAGGAGAGAAAATAATTTTAGTTGTCGAAGATGATAAGTTTTTGCGCGAGCTTTTAGTGCGTAAATTAGAGTTGGAGGGATATGTTACTTCGGTGGCTATTGACGGCCAAGAAGCGTTGAAAAAAATTGATAAAGAGCCGCCTCAATTAATTTTGTTGGATTTAGTTTTGCCGGGCCTAGACGGTTTTGAGGTGCTAAAAAAAATTAAGGCGGATAGCGCGACAAGTAAAATCCCTGTTCTTATTTTAAGCAACTTAGGCCAGAAGGAAGAAGTGGAAAAAGGTCTTAATTTAGGGGCTGATGATTATTTGATTAAAGCTCATTTTACCCCTGAAGAAATTATCGCTAAAATTAAAAAACTTTTAGGGTAGGTTTTTAAGTAATCGACCTTGATAAATTTGGTTTTTGAATTATTCTCCGCGGCTATTTGTAATGTTGGATAAAAAACAAAAGTCGATATCTCTTTTGGTTTTATTTATTTTAGCCCTTTTGCTCGGGCTGATTTTTTTTTGGCAGAGGGGCAGCCGGACAATAGAAATAAAACAAGATAAAGAGCCGCCTATTGCATCTAACGGCCAATTAGCAGAAGGGGCTATTAGCCCTTTAAGCGGAATAGCTTGCCAGAAATATAATCAGCGGTCTTTGGCTGTTGTTTTGGCTAGCGATCCTGAAACGCGTCCATTGGCCGGTCTTTCTCAGGCAGATTTAGTGATGGAAATGCCGGTGGTGACAGACAATATTACCAGAATGATTGCTTTTTATGTCTGTTATTCGCCTGAAGAGATTGGTTCACTGCGCAGCGCCCGTCATGATTTTATCCCTTTGGCTATGGGCATGGACGCTATTTTGGTCCACTGGGGTGGGTCTCATTTTGCTTTAGATCAATTGGATAGCGGAGTGATGGATAATGTTAACGCTTTAACAAACCCCTTTAACGCTTTTTACCAAAAGGAGAATATTCCTCAACCGCATAACGGCTTTACTTCTATGGAGCGGTTAATAAAGGCGGCTAAAAGTTTTGGTTATCGTTTAGGGAATAAATTTGAGGGCTATCCTCATTTTGCTTATAGCAAGGCCGACACTCCCAATTTAAGCCCCAAAAGTTTAAAAATTGGCTATAAATATCCACATAATGTAGAATATCAATATGAGCCAAAGACAAACACTTATTGGCGGTATCGTGGCGGGCAGAAGGAAATAGATAAAAACAATAATCAGCAGATTGGGGCAAAGGTGGTTGTTGCTATGCGCGCTTTTTCACGGCAGATTGAAGGTCCTGATTACAATGATTTGGATATTGGGGGGATAGGGCGGTGCGATGTCTATCAAGGAGGAGAAGTTATCCCCTGCACTTGGCGAAAAGATAAAAATAATCTCAAAAGTAAGCTTTATTTTTTTGACAAGGGGGAAAAAGAAATTGCTTTTGTGCCCGGGCAGGTTTGGATAGAAATAGTGGAGCCGGACCAAGAAATAATTTGGCAATAAGAATAAATAAAAAACCATGCATCCACATTTAATTATTATTATAAGCGGTTATTACCTTACTAGTTTTTTAAGTTTTATTATTGGCGTCTTTGTCTATTTCAGGGGCGGGAAAAAAACAATAACGAATATTTTTGCTCTGTTCGCTTTAGCGGTATCTCTTTGGTCTCTCGCTTTTGCTCTTCACGTTTCGTCGGATAGTTTTCTAGAGGTGTCGTTTTTTAGTCGGATAGCTGATTTAATTGGTATTTGGATTGGCGTTTTTTATTTTCATTTTATAGTTGTTTTTTTAAATAAAAACAAGGGGGAAAAAAGAATTATTCAGTTTATTTATTTAATAGCCGGCATGATTGTTGCTTTAGCTCTTTTGTTCCCTCAATATTGGGTGGGCGAACCAGAGCCAAAATTATATTTTGATTATTATGGCAGTAATGTCGGTTATATATATTATTTTTATACTTTTTTTCTTCTCTCTCTTTTTCTTTATAGTTTTTGTTTATTATTTAAAAGCTATAAGGCGCTTGATGCAATTAAGCGCAATAGAGCTAAATATATTATTTTTGGTTCTGCCCCCTGGATGATTCTTGGTTCATTTAATTTTTTTATTGTTTATGATATTAAGATAGATCCTGTTTTAAGTAGTTTTTCTGGTTTTTTCCCTTTGATTTTTGCCTACGCTATTTTGAAGCATCAGTTGTTGGATATCAGGGTAGTTATTATTAGGGGGGCTATCCAGGCGGTCTTAATTTCTGTTTTAATCGGCTTACTTGTTTCTCTTGCTTCTTTGAACGAGTGGCTTTTAGGAGCCTTTAATTTCTATCGCCCTTGGATGATGATGCTTGCCGGAGGGTTGTTTGCTTTCTTTTTCGGACGCTATTTTCTGGCTAAAAATCGTCAGCTGAGATATGAAGAAGGGAAGGTCAGAGCAATGATTGACAGTTTAGTAGATGGTCTTCTTATCTTTGACAAAGAAATGAGAATTAGTTTAATTAATCCGGCGGCTGAAAGAATATTGCAAGTAAAAAAGAAAGATATTTTGGGCGAGAAAATAGACCAAATGGCAAAATATCCTGCCGTAGACAAGCTTTACACGGCGTTGGGCGAAAGCGTGGAGCAAATTGGCCGGAAATATGAATTAGTTTTTGAAGGAATTAAAAAAAGATTTTTCCACATAGTTATTACTCCTGTAGAAATAGCTCAAGAAACAGTTGGTATGATGGTGGCCTTGCATGATATAACGCGATCAAAAGAGATTGAAAGAATGAAAAGCGAATTTGTTTCAGTGGCCGCCCATCAGTTAAGAACTCCTTTGTCAGCGGTTAAATGGGTTATAAAAAGCATTTTAGACGGCGATACTGGCGAAGTTTCTCCAGAACAAGCAGAACTTTTAGAAAAAGGATATAAAAGCAACGAAAGAATGATTACCTTAGTCAATGCTCTTTTAAATATCGCTCGTATTGAAGAGGGCCGCGTTGTTTCTGATTTTACTATAACCTCCATAGAGAGAATAATTGAAGGAGCGGTTAGCAGTTTGGATAAATTAGCCAGAGATAAAAAAACAAGGATTATTTTCCAGAGGCCAAAAACTTCTCTCCCTAAAATTAAGGCAGATATAGAAAAAATTAGTTTGGCTGTTCAGAGTATATTGGACAACGCTATTAGATATAACTTGGTGGGCGGGGAGGTGGTTGTTTCTGCTGAAAAATATGATAGTAAAAATATTAAGGTGGCGGTTAAAGACAGCGGTATTGGTATTCCTAAAAGTCAACAAGAAAGAATTTTTTCTAAATTTTTTAGGGGGGATAATGCTGTTAAAGCAGAGACAGAAGGAAGCGGACTGGGTCTTTTTATTTCCAAAAACATTATTGAGTCGCACGGCGGGAAAATTTGGTTTGAAAGCCGGACAGGCGAAGGGACCACTTTCCAATTTATTCTGCCAATAAGGCCAATAGAAAAAGATAATTTAGAATAATATGATTATTCTCCTTTGCGGCGAAGACAGTTGCCGTTCGCGCCAAAAATTGAAAGAAATTATTAAAGAATACAAGGCCAAGCATCAAAGCGGCCTTAATTTAGTTCGTTTCAGAGAAGATAATTTTAGTTTTGGTAAACTAAAAGAAAGCATTGAATCAGTTTCGATGTTTGAAGAGAAAAAATTGATTGTTTTAGAAAGCCTTTTTAATCAAAGTAATTTTTCAGATGGATTTTTTAAATATGCCAATAGTAAAAAATTAAAAAGTAATCAGGATGCAGTTGTTGTTATTTATCAACCGGAAAAGATAAAAATAAGCGGGTTGAAAGGTAAAGTTAATATTCTGGGCGAGTTTAAATTTTTAGAAGGCAGTGCCTTGGTTGGTTGGCTGAAAAGAGAAGCGGCAAAAAACAAAATAACAATTAGCCCAGAGGCGATTAGAAAATTAATTGCCTATATAGGCAATGATTTGTGGCAAATGAGCAGTGAGATAAATAAACTGGCCGCTTATAAAAAAGAAGGACTCATTGAAGAAAGAGATGTTGATTTAATGGTTAGAGCCAAAGTTGGCACAAATATTTTTAAGACATTGGACGCTTTGGCCTGCAGGGACAAAAAAAGCGCTCTTAAATATTTATACGAGCACTTAGAACAAGGAGAAAACGAAATGTATTTGTTTTCAATGCTTGTTTATCAATTGCGGACGCTTTTGAAGTTAAAGGACTTAGAACAAAAAGGCGTTCCTTTTTACGGGTTGGCTGAAAAAAGCGGGCTTCATCCTTTTGTTGTTAAAAAAAGCTGGCAGCAAATTAAAAATTTCAAGTTAGAACAATTAAAGAATATTTATAAGCGTCTTTTAGAAATTGATCTATCAATTAAAAAGGGCCGCCTGGACGGCCCGACTGCCCTTGATTTGTTTGTGGCAGAGATATAATTCAAGCAACAATTTCACTGTCTGAAATTTTACGGGGAAATTCCATCGCTTTTTCCAAAACAAAAGGGAGCTTCCCTCATTCTTTTCTTGGTAAAAAGAAGAAAAAGTTTTGGAGTTCTTCGCCCAATTTACCCTGTCTGGCATAAGAAATAAAAAGAATTGCCTTATTTTTACCAATGTCGTCGGCGCTGTTTTTCTTCTTTGCCGCGGGCTTGGGGTTAGTCGCTTTGTAAGAATGATGGTGGCGGCAATCAGGCTGAATACCATCACAAGAAGAACAGGGTCGTATGCCGCCAGATTTTTTGTCTCCACTTTTCAAGGTTATTTCACTTTCTCAACAATTTTTTTAAAGATTTTCGGCTGGTTTTCAGCCAATCGAGCCAAAATTTTTCTGTCTATTCCAATTTTGGCTTTTTTTAGTTTGTTAATAAACTGGCTGTATGTCATGCTTTCTTTTCTGACTGCCGCGTTGATTTTTATCTGCCAGAGCTGGCGGAAATCACGCTTTTTTCTTTTACGGTCGCGATAAGCATGCGTCCAAGCGCGCTTTAGGGCGTCTTTGGCCAGTTTGTATTTTGCTTTTCTGCCCCACTTAAAGCCCTTGGTCTGCTTTATTATTTTTTTCCTTCGCTTGTTGGCAGTAGCGCCTCTTTTTACTCTAGTCATAATTTATTTCAATATTTTTTTAACCATCCTTTTGTCTGATAAAGTTAGTTTCTTTTTCCCTCTTTTCCCTCTTTTTTTATTGCCTGATTCTTTGGCGTTGAAATGGTCCTGATGAATAGGCCGTCTTAAAATTTTACCTCTTTTGGTAATTTTAACTCTTTTAAAAATTATATTCTTTGTTTTCCTTTTTTTAGCGTTCATGATTTAGCAACAACCATGCTGAATCCCCTTGGTTGTTTTTTAATTTCTTGTTCTGTCTTTACTTCTGTTTCAAGCAGCTGGACAAATTGATTTATTTTTTCATAGGCCATATCAGCCAGCCCCTTTTCTCGTCCTCTCAAAATTATCTCAATTCTAATTTTATTGCCTTGTTTTAAAAATTTGTCCGCTTGCTTAGCCTTAAAAGCTAAATCGTGCTGGCCTGTCCTTAAACTGATTCTTACTCCCTTAACTTCTATTTTTTTCTGTTTGTTTTTTTGTTTTCTTTCTTCTCTGGACTTTTGATACTGATATTTGCCAAAGTCCATTATTCGGCAAACTGGCGGTCGGGTAGTCGGCGCGATTTCAATTAAATCAAGCCCCTTGTTCCGGGCTTGTTCTATGGCCTTATGGGTTTCAACAACGCCGACATTCTGGCCGTTTTCATCAATCAGCCGCACTGGACTAATCCTTATTTGATTGTTTGTTCTCGGTTTCCTATTTATTGTTTTGTTCTTATTTAATTTTATTAGTGGAGACGGCGGGAGTTGAACCCGCGTCTGAAAGGCATTCTTTAATAAATCTACAAGTTTATCTTAGTTTAATTTAAAAGGGAATCAAGAAGTAAAAAACTAAGCAAAAAATTCTTGGCCCTTGCCTTTTAATTTTCAATAACCAATCAAGACGAAACTGGTTATTTATCCTGATAAAATAACACCCAAATTTTTCTATCAGGAATCAAAAAATTCGGATGGCTGCCGACTTTAAGCGGTAGCAAAAGCTAAATTAGGTTTAGCAGTTATGTAAGTTCAAAAGTTTAATGAGGTTTTGAGCTCAACCTGCTTATTAAAGAATAAACTCTCATCGAAGCCGATCATCCCCGTTTGAGCGCCCTGTCAATCCTTCTTCTTGCTTCTCTTTTTTTAATTGTTTCTCTTTTGTCTTTTTTCCTCTTGCCGCTGGCTAGGACAAAAGCCAGCTTTATCCTTCCTTTTTTAGTGTAAACACGAAGGGGGACTAAAGTCAAGCCCCTTTGTTTTGACAGACCAATTAAACTATTTATTTCTGATTTATTTAAAAGAAGTTTTCTGGAACGACTTGGCTCATAATCAGCCGGCATATTTTTTGGCTGATAAGGAGGGATAGATGCGTTAATGAGCCAAACTTCCCCGTCTTTGATAGTCACATAAGATCCCTTCAAGCTCATCCGGCCATTTTTAATTGCCTTTACTTCAAACCCTCTCAACACCAAACCGGCCTCAAATTTTTCAAAGATATGATAATCATATTTAGCTCGTGGGTTTGTCGCAAGCGTTGGCATATATTAACTTTAACATTAAAAAACCCATTAAGTAAATTAAGCAGCGAAAAGAGGCCTACCAAAAATAGAGATAAACCTCTTTTCGGATAGGCCTCGTGTGCTAATACTCGTAGGTGAGCGCAGTGATGCTTGAAATAGGAATGACGTGAAGAAAACCACATTCATTCAGAACAATTCCGTCTTCTTCCAGAGGTATTATCCACGCGCATATTCAGCATGATACATAGATAAGATAGAATGATGGCATATGAACAAAAAAGACAAAATATGCCTTCATTGCCAGGCAAACATGCGCGAACAATGGATAAAACTACATTTGGGAAAAAGATACCAATAACCGAGATATCTAAATTGTCCGGCTATCATCAGGACACTCTCTATCTCTGGAAATCTAACTATCTAAAATATGGGAGAAATGGATTAGTTCCCAAGTCCAGAGCGGCCCATAATCATCCTAATGAATATTCCGATGAAATTAAATCTAAAATCAAGCTTTTAAGAAAGCAAGGCAAGGGTGTATGCGCCGATGTCATCAAAATCAGACTGGAGAAAAGATACGGCCTTGAAGCGTCTAGATCCGGCATAGCCGAGTTTTTAAAGAAAGAAGGATTAGTTAATCCTAAATTAAGCAGACGAATTAAAAGCAAGAAGAAAAGAATCAAGAAATGCAAAATACACGAATCAGGCCAGTTAATTCAATTTGATGTTAAGTATGCTTTTAAATCGTTTGTTAATGCCTGGTACTATCAGTATTCAAGCATAGACTATCTTACCGGCATTGCTTACGGGGCTATCTATGAGACACAATCAAACTTAGAAGGAATACTGTTTACCAATTTACTGCTAAACTTCTATCCTTTTGAGGTTAAAGGCATTCAGACAGATAATCATTCAACTTTTACCAACAGATATACCGGCTATGAGAAGAGCATTAATCCGTTGAATCCGAGATTGCATCCTTTTGACCTTAACTGCCAAAGATTAAACATTGAACACTATCTGATTGATAAAGGCAAGCCGGCTCAGAACGGCAAAGTAGAAAGATTTCATCGCACCTGCGAACAGGAATTCTATCAAAGAGAGATATTCAAAGACCTTAATTCTGCCAGAAAGAAATTCAGGGACTTCCTTTACTACTACAACAATAACAGAGAACATTTGGGACTTAGCGGCTTAACTCCTTTAGAGAAACTTAAAACAATTCCTGGATTTGAAAAAGTTAAATCGTTAAATCCTTAATGCTGAATATCATCGTGGACTATTCAAAATGTTTAGATTCTATTCCGAAGCGCAACATTCAGAAAGGCATCTCGGTCCCTCGATAAAAAATTCTCTTGACTGGCCACTTCGGTCCAGATTAACAACAGATGAAGCCGTTAAGGGCTTTCTTGGGCTATCTAACTACACTCACCCAACGCACCTCGGTCGCTGTTATTTAACCGGTACTGGCAGACCAATTTTTTTTAAAGGCAAATAATTGAAATAATAAGAGCAGCCAT
>CAYQQO010000010.1:0-20125 GCA_964420115.1 uncultured Candidatus Saccharibacteria bacterium
CAGATGCGACATTTTGCTGAAAGCTATTTTATGACATTTTAGCTGAAAGCCAACAAAATACTTGACAAATTTATTGAACCTGCTATAATATACACAAAGCGAAAGCTTGTTTTTTTAATCCCTGCTAATCTGCCTAGCGAGTTGCCGATGTCCATGCTAATCCCTCCTAAGTTTGGACTAGGCCTGCCCAGCTCTCTTTTTGGAGAAAGCCGGGAAGAGAGCTGGGCGGCTATCAGCGGAAATCTGCTTTTGTAGATTTTTCTGATACTCCTAGGCAGGTTAGCAGGGATTAATTGTCTTTAATAATTGGGGAGAAAAGATGGAAGCAATAATAGAAGTGATGGTTGGCAATAGAAATAAAAACGAAAGGAGAGATCATGAGGGGTGGTATTTTCTTCTGGATTGGGCTGTTGGGTCTTCTTCTTGTTTTCGGAGGAGTGGGTCGCATGGAGGTGGATGACAGCCCGGAGGCAACAGCAGAAGGACTGATCGCTGCTTTTGCCGGCCTCCTTCTGGCCTTTGCGTCCTTTTTATTGGGGTGCTTTGGCCACCTTGCCCCCGGGGATGAAAACCTCAAACGGGGGGGTTGGGAAAGAAGGAAAAGAGACCGACTCGGTCTCGATTAGTTCAGTTTTCGCTTATAAAGCCGTCAACAGCAAGTTGGCGGCTTTTTCCATTGTTTGCTCAATTCTTTCCTCTTCTTTTTGGCTGAATTTTTCTAAGACAAATTTTTCTGTGTCTATTTTTTCTTCTTTCTCTTTTGGGTTAATGCCAATTCTTATTCTTGTAAAATTTTTATCGCCTAATTGTTTAATGATTGATTCAACTCCTTTGTGTCCGGCCGCTCCTCGGTTTGCTTGAATTTTGATTTGTTCTGATAAAAGATCAATGTCATCGTGGATAACAATAATATCTTCTGTTTTTATTTTGTAATAACTAACTAGTCCAGAGACAGCTTGGCCGGAATTATTCATAAAAGTTTGCGGTTTGGCTAAAATAATTTTTTCGCTGTTGATATTTGCAAAAGAAATAAGGGAATTGAATTTTTTATCCATGTGCCAAGGAGTAGAATTGTTTTTTTTCTGAAAATAATCAAGCGTTCTAAAGCCGATATTATGTCGGGTTTTTTTATAATTTTCTCCCTGATTGCCTAACCCAATAATTAATTTCATTTTTTTTTGATTAATTCTTCAATATAACTTTTTATTTCGCTGTAATCTCCTTGTCCTCTTTTGGGGAAGACAACCGAAGTCTTTTGTTCTCCAAAACTAACTTGCCCTCCCTTAACTAAGTGCGTTTCTTTTTTGTCTACTACTAAGCTCAAAATTTGGCCTATTTGAGTATCTTTGGCTGTTTGCCAGAGAGACTGCATCTGTTTTAATGTTAAATCGGTTTCAATGTGGTTTTGTGATGTCTCGGCTATTTTAAAGTATGTCATAAAATTGCCCAAAGGGTTTAAAGATAAAACTTTTTGTTTTAGTAGACGGATAATTTGTTGTTGTCTCGCCATTCTGTCAAAATCGCCGTTAGGCGAGGTGTAGCGGCTACGGATATACTTTAAAACATTAGGTCCGTCCAAGTAGCGCCAGCCAGCAGACAAATAGAATGGTTGATATGTATAGTTATGGCCGGGGAAATATGGGTCGTTTATTTCCTGCGGGACATAAACATTAAGGCCATCAACCAAGCTAATTATTTCTTCCACTACCACCAAATCAACTATAGCGTAATGATTAATAGTTAGTCCGGTTATTTCTTCAATCTTGTTTTTTAATCCCTCGATGCCGACTAAGTAATAAAGAGAATTAATTTTTACCATTCGGCTGCTGTTCGGCGCTTTTACCAAAAGGTCGCGCGGCAAAGAGATTAAAACGCTTTTGTTTTCACTCGGCTCCAAGTGGATTATTAAAATAGTGTCAGTTAAGTTTGATCCTGGATAACCGTCTCCGACTCTTCCTAGGGCTAAAATATTTTTTGGTGATAAGTCTTTTTCAAAAGAGGGTAAAAAGGATTTTAAGGTAATTTCCTTTTCTTTCTGGCTTGTTTCTGTCTGTTGTTTTTTTTGAGATGATTTATTCAAATAACCAGATCCTATTTGGTATGCAAGAACCGTTAGGGAGGTTAAAATTAAAAAAGCGACAAAAAAACAAGCGGCTTTTAAAACTTTTTCTTTCTTTTCTTCTGATAACTTTATCATCGGCATTAATTATTGTTATTAAGTATAGCAGATTTAATTTATCATCACAAAGATTTTAATTTTGTTTTTTTTGACAGATGAGGCTGTCATCAGTTTGATTTTATTGGGAGAATAAGTTAAAATAGAACATCGTCATATATATTATGAATAAATTACTAAACTTTGCTTGGGAGACATTTAAAATCGTCGTTATTTCATTGGCGATTATCATCCCGGTAAGATATTTCTTAATCCAGCCATTTTTTGTTCGCGGCGCTTCTATGGAGCCTAATTTTGACAATGGGCAATATTTGGTTATAGATGAAATTAGCTACCGTTTTTCAGACCCGGAAAGAGGAGATGTGGTTGTTTTTAAATACCCCTTAGATCCTTCCCAATTTTATATTAAAAGGATAGTCGGTCTTCCTGGCGAGAGGGTGGTTATTAAGAATGGGAAGGTTTTTATTTATAATCTTAGTTATCCCCAAGGTATGGCTTTAGATGAATCTGGATACTTGTCGTTTAATATTTCTACCAGCGGCAACATTAAAGCTGATTTAAAAGAAGACGAATATTTTGTTTTGGGGGATAATCGTCAGGCCAGCTCTGATTCGCGCCAATGGGGTGTTTTGACGGAGGATTTGATTGTCGGTCGGGTTTGGATAAGGGCTTGGCCCTTTGATATGGCTAAGGTGTTTTAATTTTAATTATGGTGAAAAAAACCGAGCAAAAAATAAAAAGCAGAAGCAGGAAAAAATTCCAGGCGCCCAGAGGAATGCGGGATATTCTTCCGCAAGAACAGGTTTATTGGGAGAGAGTCTGCGAGGTGATAAAAAAACTGGCTCGGGCTTATGGTTTTGATTATATAGAATCGCCTATTTTGGAAGACGTTGAATTATTTATAAAAGGGACTGGCTCTGATACGGATATTATTGAAAAGGAGATGTATAGTTTAAGGACTAAAGGGGGAGATAAATTGGTGCTGCGACCGGAATTTACCCCCTCTATTATTAGGGCTTATTTAGAAGGAGGTCTTGCTAGTCTGCCCCAGCCGGTAAAACTTTATGCTCTCGGTCCTATATTCCGCTATGAAAGGCCTCAAAAAGGACGCTACCGCCAATCATATCAGGCCAACCTTGAAATAATTGGAGAAAAAGATCCTATTATTGATGCTCAGTTAATCCAATTTTTCTTTTCTTTTGCCAAAGAACTTGGCCTTAAAAACTTAATTACCCAAATTAATACTATTGGCTGTCCTCGTTGTCGGCCGGCTTATCGGAAAATGTTGGTTAATTATTTAAAAAATCGCAAAAAGGAACTTTGTTCTACTTGTCAGAAGAGATTAATTGTTAATCCTTTGCGTGTTTTGGATTGTAAAGAAAAAAAATGTGCAGCTGTTTTCCAAGAGGCGCCTAATATCCTTGACAATTTATGCGATGAATGCTGCAATCATTTTAAAAGCGTTTTGGAATATTTAGACGAAATGGCTCTTCCATATATCCTTAATTATCGTTTAGTCCGCGGGCTTGATTATTACACCAAAACAGTTTTTGAGTTTTACCCCGAAGGAGAGGATGGTCGGCAAATCGCTTTGGGCGGCGGCGGCCGTTATGACGGGCTGGTTAAGCTTCTTGGCGGGAAAGATACGCCAGCGGCTGGTTTTGCTATTGGTTTGGACAGGATAGTAAATATGTTAAAGGAGAATAAAGTTAAAGTGCCAGTTAAAAATGCCCCTGCTGTTTTTGTTGTTCAGCTAGGAGAGCTTGGCAAAAAGAAATCGCTAAAGCTTTTTGAGGAGCTGCGTCGGGCTGGTGTTAAGGCGGCCAGCTCTTTTAGTCGTAATACCATGAAAGCGCAGTTGAAAATAGCTGACAAAATGGAAGCTCGGTTTTCCCTTATTTTAGGCCAAAAAGAAGCCCTTGATGAGACAATTATTATAAAAGATATGATCTCTGGCAGTCAGGAAACAGTCCCTTTGGCTAAAGTAGTTAAACGGCTTAAGAAAAAACTTAAGAGTAAATAATTTTAGGTAAATTTTTAACATGTGTATTTTTTGCCAAATTGCCAGTCATGAACAACGAGCTGATATTGTTTATGAAGGCGATGACTTAATTGCTTTTAAAGACATTAACCCCAAGGCGCCTGTTCATCTTTTGGTTGTTCCTAAAAAGCATATTGAATCTATTAACCATCTTAGCAAAGAGGATAAGAATTTGGTTATTAAAATGATTTTTAAAGCTAAAGATTTAGCTAAAGAAAATGACATCGACAAAAGCGGCTATCGCTTGACTTTCAATGTTGGCCGGGGAGGCGGCCAGATTGTCGATCATCTTCATTTACATTTAATGGGAGGAGGTGAAATTAAATAATGGATCAGCTTAACAAGCAATCACATGGGACAGGCTCTTCGGACAACGGGCCTCTAAAAGTGATTATAAGTTCTAAAAAGAAATTATTTTGGGTTAGTATTGTTATTGCTTTTTTGAATCCTGTTTTTTCCGGGTTAATTTTAGGTATTGCTTTTTTGACCGAGCCGGAGATGAAAAAAGAAGGAAAAATAATTTTAACTATTTCAATTATTTGGGGTCTTTTAGTGGCTGTTATTTATAGGGGGCTTGTTGGTCAGGGTGTTATCCCGACTTATTAATATAGTGAGCGAAAGATCTCTCCGTCGGCAGGCAGGAATAAAAAATTATTTTTGTTTCTGAGCGGGCAAGTTAATATGCGGAGTTATATTAATTAATGAATAGAAGATTTATTAACGCGACTGCTACTTTAATTGGGACAATTGTCGGCGTTGGTATTTTTGGCGTTCCCTATACTGTGGCCAGCTCCGGTTTTTTAATCGGGCTTTTTCTTTTATTTGTCTTGGGCGGCGCTGTTTTGTTGCTCCATTTGCTTTATGGAGAAATAGTTTTGAGAACTCCGGGCAAGCATCGTTTAGTTGGTTATGGTGATATATATTTAGGTATTTGGGGTAAAAGATTGGCCACCCTTACAGAATCTTTAATATATTATGGGGCTTTGCTGGCCTATATTATAGTTGCCGGCAAATTTTTATTTACTATTTTCGGCTGGCCTGAATATTATGCCAGTTTAATTTTTTTTGCTCTTTTTTCTATGGCTATATTTTTCGGCTTGGAGGTAATTACACCAATAGAATTTTTAATGGCTCTTTTTTTAATTCTGGTAGTTTTATTAATTTTTTTCCAGGGCCTACCTGCTATTGACGTTGAAAATTTAATGACAGTAAATTTCCCCTCCCTTTTTCTGCCCTACGGTGTTATTCTTTGGTCAATCAGCGGCTGGGCGGCTATTCCTGAAATGAAAGATATTTTTAAACACAAGTGTCAGTCTTTCAAAAAAGCTATTATTTTGGGCGTTGCTTTGCCAATTATTCTTTATGCTATTTTTATTCTAACTATTGTTGGGATAACTGGCGGGAATACTTCAAAAGAAGCTATCAGCGGCTTGGCTGGCCTCTTGCCTGAGGGGATTGTTGTTGTAGGGGCGCTTTTCGGTTTTTTGGCGGTAGCAACATCATTTTTAGTTATCGGTTTGTCGCTTAAAAAAATTTATTGGTATGATTACAAGATAAACAAAAACTTGGCTTGGCTTATTACCTGCGCTGTCCCTTTAGCGGCTTTTTTAGCTAATTTAAGGGATTTTATTGCAGTAATTGGTTTTTTGGGCGCCACCTTGACCGGGCTGGAGGGGATTCTTCTCGTTCTTATTTATAAGAGGGCCAAAAAGAGAGGCCGGCGCCAGCCGGAATATTCAATTAAACTTTCTCCCGTGATGGCTTATGGATTGATTATGATTTTGACACTCGGCGTTGTTTACCAGCTGGTTTATTCCGTTTTTTAAAAAAAAATAATAGAATAAATACAAAAAAGCCCCTGGCCGGTCATTTGATGTTTTTCCCGGCCAAGGGCTTTAGCTTACTTTCTTGTTTTTAAAAGAAAGTGATTCTTTGCCGCGGGGGCATTTTCTTTGAAAGGGACAATGGTTGTGTTCAGGGTGTTCTTTAGGCAAGGGGGGTTCAGGAAGTATTCCGCAGTTGAGCATTTCTTCCAGCTGTTGTACTTTCCCCAGAAGCGCCTTGATAGCCTCTTTGTTGTATCGGACTATTATGGTCTTTCTTTGGGCGCTTATCACTTCGTTCTCATAGATAATTACGCCGAGTCGGACGCGGGTGCCCCAGCATCGGTGGAGATGGATAGTCAGCATCATTTCTAGTTGGTCATCAGACTGCGTTGGGGGTAGGAGCTGTTTTTCCTTATTGTCTTCCTTTATTTCCCGAAAGACAATATTAGGGACAGTTCGAAAGTTGACGATTAGAAGTCTCTTGAGGTCTGGGCTGTAAACAAGATAATCGGAATATCCGATAAGATGGTATTGGGGATCAATTAGAAAAGTGTTAAAACTCCTATAAATGCCGCTCATCTCATTTCTTGCCCGCCGATGGCCTCCATTTTCTCTTTGGTTTTTCAGATAATCGTTTAAATGAGACAAACTCCCCTTTTCTTTAAGCGCTTCATAGGCGGTTCTTCTGAAGCACTTTACCAAGGTTTTTACTTGAAAAACAAATGGTGATTTCCACCCCGGCAGTTCTTTTGGGCTGTACGGTTTCTCCCCTTGTATTTCTCTTTGAGTAATTTCAATGTTTGTTTGGATCAGCCAATCAGTTATTCCAGCGGCTAATGATTCTTCTCTCATGACCCCCTCCTTTTTATATGCGGTTTATTGCGGTTTTATACGCGGTTTATTAAAGAACGTTTGACTCTATTATATAAATTTTAGTAAACTCTTTCAATATAAGGTTGTTTAATTATTTAACGGAGGAATTAGTAAAATGGATAACAAAAGATTGCCGAAAGGCATTCGTAAGCATCTTCGTTTAGAAAAAAGCCGTATTAGACGGCAATTTTTAGATTTAAAAGAGCAGGAAAACAAAATTGGTGGACTTTACAAAAGAATGGGGATTAAAGCAGAAAGGAGGCCATCGCTTAATAATAGGAAAATTTCTGATGATAAGAAGAAAAATAAACAAAATCCAATAAAAGCGAAACAAAAAACAAAAGTCAAGGAAAAAGAAAAAAAGACAGTCGCAGAATCACAAACATGCGATGTTTCAAGGCTTGCTAAAAAATAACTTTGACAATATACTAAAGAGGCAATATGTCTAAGAAAAAAGGAAATTTTTTTCAAAGTCCGACTAAGGGCAAAATGGAGTTGACTAAATTAGTCAGGGAGATTTCTAATTTTGTTAATCAAGAAAATGAAGGCAAGTATCGTCTGATTGTCGGCACTGATTCCAACGGCGATAAAAAAGCTGATTTTGTCACTGCTGTGATTGTCCATCGCGTTGGCCATGGCGGCCGTTATTTCTGGAAAAAAACAAATGGAGATAAAATTTATCATACCCTAAGAGAACGTATATACAAGGAGGTTTCTTTGTCTCTTGAGACGGCTCAAGATTTGCTTGGCCAATTGACAAATATTTTAGGGGAAGAAAAAGAGCCCAAATATGTTTTTCAAATCCATATTGACGTGGGGCAGAATGGACCAACAAAAGAGATTATCAAAGAGGTCGTCGGTATGGTCAGGGGCAACGGCTTTAAGGCAAAAATTAAGCCGGAATCATACGCCGCTTCTCATGTAGCTGATAAGTATATTTAGTAATTATGGCGGTTCTTGTAGCGGCGGCTTAATGTTGGCTTTGTTCTTTTTTTTAAAAAACAATAACAGACAGGAGAAACGCTATGGGATCAAAAATGTCATCGGAGAAAGCGCTGAAGGAGGGGGGGTTCTTTGAGATTAAAATTCCTGATACTCCAGAGACCAAAGCTAAGCTCGATGGAATTTACAAGGAATACCGTCAAAAAGCGGCAAAGATACGAGAGGAAGAGCGGAAGAAACAGATAGAGGTGTGGAAAAGATTACGGCGTGACCATCCTTTCTTCTTTGTTTCTGCCTGAGATTTATATTTTTGTCAGGGGTTGTTCTTTCTTGATATCTTATCAAAGTCGCCTGCTTGTAGTGGCGGCTTTGCTTTTTGGCCTGTTTTTGTTAAGATAATTCTATGACAGCAAAACTTCATTTTCACGGAGGAGCCGGTGTTGTCACCGGCGCTAATTATTTGTTAGAAGTCAAGCGGAAAAAAATATTGGTTGATTGCGGCCTTTTTCAAGGCGGTTCTGATTTAGACGAGAAAAACCATCAGCCCTTCCCTTATAAGCCAAAGGAGATTGACTTTGTTTTAATCACTCATGCTCATTTGGACCACATTGGCCGTTTGCCGAAATTGATAGAAGACGGCTTTGAAGGGCAGATTTTTGCCACTGCGCCAACAATTGATTTTGCCCGTTTAATGCTGGAAGACAGCCAAAAGCTTCTTAATGAAAAAGCGGCCAAGGCCGGAGTTATTCCATTGATAGATGGCAGTAGGATAGAAGGAATAATGGAAATGTTTAAAATTGTTGACTATGACCAGCCGACTAAACTGACAGACGGGATTTCTATCTGCTACAGGGACGCTGGCCATGTTTTGGGTTCGGCTATTATTGAGGTGGGGATAGATGGCAAGAAGATTGCTTTTTCAGGCGACTTGGGGTCTGGTAATGTTCCTCTTTTAAAAAAGACAGCTCTAATTAAGGATGTTGATTATTTGGTTATGGAATCAACCTATGGCGACCGTCTCCATGAGACAACCGGGCAGGTTAAAGATCGTATTGAGGATGTTGCCGAAGAAACAGTCGGCCGGGGCGGAGTTTTAATGATTCCCAGCTTTGCCTTAGAAAGAACTCAACAACTGCTTTACCATTTCAATGATTTAGCTGAAAATAATCGTATTCCTCGAGTGCCTATTTTTCTTGATAGCCCCTTGGCTATTAAATTAACTAGAATTTATCAGCGTTATCCTCAGTATTTTACCAAGGAAGCAGATTCATTGATTAAGGCGGGAGATGATATTTTTAAATTTCCAGGACTGCGTCTTACTTTGTCTGTTTCTGAATCAAAAGGAATAAATGATATTGCCCCTCCAAAAATTATTATTGCTGGATCAGGAATGTCTCAAGGCGGCAGGATAATCCATCACGAAGCTCGCTATTTAAGCGACCCCAACAACACTCTTTTAATTGTGACCTATCAGGCCAAAGGGACAGTTGGGCGCCAGATTTTAGACGGTGCTAAGAAAGTAAGGATACTAGATAAAATAATTCCAGTAAAAGCTAAAATTGAAAGAATCGATGGCTATTCTTCTCATGCTGACCAGGAAGCGCTTGTTAATTGGGTTAAGGCGATGGTTTTTCCTTCTTCTTCCCGCCGGCCGAAGAAGGTATTCTGCTGTCAAGGAGAAGAGGAGCCGGCCAATATTTTAGCTCAAGAAATTAAAGACCATTTAGGGCTTTCGGCGGAAGTGCCTCAAGAAGGGCAGATAGCTGAGTTGTCTTTTTGACAAAATATAAAATAGATAGTAAACTAATTAAAAAATGGAGCAAAAAACTTATTTAAAATACAAGATTTGTGTTTCTGGCGCGGCGGAAACAGGCCATTGCGCTAAAAAATCATTAGAACTGGCAAAAGAAACAGGCCGTCAAATCGCTAAAACCAACGGCGTCTTGGTTACTGGAGCGACTAGCGGCATCCCTTATTGGGCGGCTATTGGCGCCAAGAAAGAGAATGGTATTGTTGTTGGTCTTTCGCCAGCCGTTTCCCAAAAATCACATTTGAAAAAATATCGTTTGCCGATTGATTTTCATGATTTAATCATTTATACCGGCTTTGAATATTCCGGCCGCAACTTACTCCTTACCCGCTCTTCTGACGCAGTAATTATTATTTGCGGCAGAATAGGGACGCTTAATGAATTTACTGTCGCTTTTGAGGACAATAAGCCGATTGGTATTTTAACAGAGAGCGGCGGGACAGCTGATATGATAAAAAATATTGTTGACAATTCACACCGTGGGCCGGGTAAAATTGTTTATGATCCTAATCCCGAAAACTTAGTTGCCAAATTAGTTAAATTAATTGATAAAGAAAAAGAAATAAAGGTTTAATAAATGTTTAACCAATTCACAACAAAAGGAGGTGAATTATGTGCCTATTGAAGTCAAAAGAAGGTCTGGAGAGACAACTCGCGGTTTAATAAGACGCTTTACAAGGAGAATCCAACAAAGCGGAGTTTTAATTCGGGCTCGTAAATCAAGATTTTTAGAGAAAGAAAAGAGCAAGAGCGAAAGAAGGGCTAGCGCTGTTAGAAGGAAGAAAATAAATCAGGAAAAAGAAAGATTGAGAAAAATGGGGCTTCTTGACGAAGATACAAAGTGGTGGAAAAAGCAATAATGATTTCTTAAGATATAAAACTTCAATGTTTTAATTTTAAGTTATAATTTCCTAAAAAGAGTGTCTCTTAAGACCAAAATTAACCAAGATATAAAAGAAGCAATGCAAAGTAAAGACCAAATCAAGGTCTCTGTTTTGCGTATGCTTAATGCGGCGGTTTTTAACAAAGAAAAAGAAAAAAGAGCTAAGTTGGCCAAAGAAAATAAAGAAACTGATAAATTGGACGAATTAAGCAAATTAACAGACGAGGAAATTCAGGAGGTAATTTCATCAGAAGTTAAAAAAAGAAAAGAATCAATCGACCAGTATGGAAAAGGAGGCCGCCAGGATTTAGCTGATAAAGAAAAGAAAGAACTGGGAATTTTAATGGCATATCTGCCGGAACAAATGTCAGGTGATGAAATAAGGAAGATAGTTAAAGAAAAAATTAAAGAGATTGGCGTCAGCGGGCCGCAGGAAACAGGCAAGTTAATGGGCGCGATAATGCCTCAGCTTAAAGGGAAAGCTGACGGCAATTTGGTTAGTAAAATTGTTCAGGAGGAGCTAAGGGGCTGATTTATTGATTTACGTTATCTTTTAAAAGCGTTTGACTAATGCTGGAAATTCATAATTTTACCCAGAATGAAGTAGACGAAAGATTTTTTCAAAAAGTTAGCGAGGCTTGCTTGGGGGAGCTTGGTATTGATAACAAGACGGAAATCAGCTTGGCTATTGTCGGTGACGGTCGGATGAGAAAGTTAAACAAAATATATCGAGGTAAAAACAGAGTGACTGATGTTTTGTCGTTTGGCGATAAATCGGTTCTCCCATATATCGTCAAGGCCTTCCCTCGTTTGAAAAAGGGAGAAGACATGGAATTTGTTGAGCCGCCTGACGGAGTAAAAAGATTAGGCGAAATTGTTATTTGCTACCCCAGAGCTAAAAAACAGGCAAAAGAGGCGGGCCATTCTTTGGAAAGTGAATTGACCGTTCTGTTGGTTCATGGGATACTTCATTTAGCAGGATATGACCATGAAAAAAGCGATAAGGAGGCGGATGAAATGGGGAAATTAGAAGACAAGATAAAAAAGAGTTTAAACAAATAGGGTCTGATGCTCCTGGCTTTTGCGCTTGGAGAATGATATTATATTAATATTGTTTTATGGGTAAAGAGTCAATTATTGTCGGCTTGGATGTTGGGAGTTGTTTTGTCAGAATAGTTGTAGCTAAAATAAGGGCCGACCAGTCAAAGCCGCAGATTATCGGTGTAGGCCAGGTTCCTTCTTTCGGGTTGCGCAAGGGGGTGGTTGTTGATATTGAAGAAACAGTTAAAAATATTTCAGAGGCGGTTACTGAAGCAGAAAGAAGCAGTGGTGTTTCAATAGAGCGGGTGGTTGTTGGTCTGGGGGGCAATCACATTGAATCAAAAGCAAGCAAAGGGGTGATTGCTGTTTCAAGAGCTGATAAGGAAGTTTCTGGCGAGGATGTGGAAAGGGCTATTGGCGCTGCTTCGGCCATTTCTATTTCTCCTAATCGTGAAATTATACACATTATCCCTCGAAGTTTTTCCATTGATGATCAGGTTGGCATAAAAGATCCAAGGGGGATGAGCGGCGTCCGCTTAGAGGTGGACGCCTTAATTATTGAAGCGGCGACTGCTTTTGTTAAAAATTTAACTAAATGTGTTTCTGAAGCCGGGTTGGAAATAGATGAAATAGTTTTAGCTCCCTTAGCGGCCAGTCGGGCGGCTTTGACAAAGCGTCAGAAGGAATTGGGCGTTTTGGCTTTGGATTTAGGCGGAGGGACTGCCGGTCTAACTATTTTTGAAGAAGGAGATATTATCCATAGTTGTGTTTTGCCAGTTGGTTCTTCTCATACGACAAACGACATTGCCATTGGTCTAAGGAGCAGCATTGATCTGGCTGAGAAAATAAAGTTGGAATATGGTTCAGCTTTAGTCTCAGAGATTAACAAGAAAGATGTTATTGATTTGGCAAAGTTGAATGAAGAGGAAAAAGGCGTTATTTCTCGTTCTCAAGTAGCAGAGATAATTGAAGCGCGCTTGAGTGAAATTTTTGAATTAACCAATAAGGAATTGAAAAGAATTGATAGACAAGGGCTTTTGCCGGCCGGTGTTGTGCTTTTGGGAGGCGGCGCTAAAATGCCGGGGTTGGTTGATTTAGCTAAAGATGAACTGAAACTGCCTGCTCAAATTGGATTTCCCTTAGAACTGGAAGGGATTATTGAAGAGGTGGATGATCCAGCTTGTGCCACAGCGGTTGGTTTAATTTTGTGGTCTATGGACCAGCGGCTTAAGTCTGGCGGAAGAGGAATTTCATTGCCTGAAATATCTGTTGCTTCTACAGTCGGTAAAATTAAAAGTTGGTTTAAGAGTTTCTTGCCTTAGAGCAAAATTAATGAAAGGGGTTGCAAAATTTTTAGAGTTGTGGTAATTCTAAGATAATGCTAATTTTAATATTTTTCGTAATTAAGGAGGGTCGATATCGATCCTCGTTGTTGTTATAGCCAATAAATATTTGATTTGGCTGTATGAACAACCAGCGGTCATTTAAGGATATGGCTCAAATTAAACCGGAGGTAGAAACATTCGCTAAAATAAAAGTAATCGGTGTCGGGGGTAGCGGAGGCAACGCTATTTCTCGGATGATAGCAGCTAAGATTCACGGCGTTGATTTTGTGGCCGTCAATACCGATGCGCAAGACTTGCATCATGTAACGGCGTCTGAAAAGGTCCATATTGGCAAAAACTTAACTAAGGGTTTAGGCGCCGGCATGAATCCGGAAATAGGGCGGCAGGCGGCTGAAGAAAATCGTGACGAGATTCACGAAGTGGTTAAGGGCTCTGATATGGTTTTTGTCACTTGCGGTTTGGGAGGCGGCACTGGTACAGGAGCTGCTCCAATAATCGCTGAGGCGGCTAAGGACTCCGGCGCTTTGACAGTGGCTGTTGTTACTAAGCCCTTTTCTTTTGAGAGTCTTCAGAGGGCGCGTCTGGCCGAGGAAGGTCTTAGTCAACTCAAAGACAGAGTTGATACGCTGATTACTATCCCCAATGATAAATTGTTATCCATTATAGACAGAAAAACATCACTTTTAAACGCTTTTTCTGTTGTGGATGATGTTTTACGCCAAGCAGTCCAGGGTATTTCTGATTTGGTGGTTACCCCGGGTATTGTTAATGTTGATTTTGCAGATGTTAAGGCAATTATGCAGAATGCCGGTTCTGCCTTAATGGGGATTGGTCGGGCGACCGGAGAAGACAGGTCTTTGGAAGCGGCAAAAGCTGCTATTAATTCTCCTCTTTTGGAGCTTTCAATTGACGGGGCTAAAGGCGTTTTGTTTAATGTCAGCGGCGGTTCTGATTTGGCAATGAGCGAAATAAATGACGCCGCTAAAGTAATTACCGAGTCTATTGATTCGGAAGCAAAGGTTATTTTCGGGGCGGTTATGGATGACAAACTCAAAAAAGGCGAAATTAAAATAACGGTTATTGCCACTGGTTTTGACGAAGGGCTTTTAAAGAAAGCAAGTGAGACAAGGGTGCAAGACATATCGCCTATCAACCAAAAAGAGGAAAAAGAAAAAAAGAAACCAATGTCTACTCCTCAAGTAAAAACACAGGTTGAAGAAGAAGAGGAGAATGAATGGGATATCCCAGCTTTTATAAGAAGAAAAATGAAATAGAAAAAGACCTTATCCACAAGAGGCAGTCATACTCATTTGACTGCCTTTTTTGCTTGGAGTAAAATAGAAGATACCCTTGAATATTAAGGCTTGGATATTGAAGGATTTTTTTATTAAGGCAGTGAGTGAAAAACAAACTTACTTGTTTTTCCGAGCAGTTTGTTCCTCAGAGGCAGGCAGGCGCCTTAGGAGGAAGTAAGTTAATATGTGAAGTTGTATGGCTAAGAAAACAGAACCAAAATTTACTAAGATTAGAAAAAGAGATGGTCATATTTTCTCTTTTGATCAGGAAAAAATTACCAAAGCAATCTTTAAAGCGTTTTTAGCCGAAGGGAGAGAAGATAGAAAGTTGGCTGAAGAACTTTCTGATAAGGTGGTTGGTATTTTAAACAAAAAGTTTGAGGGAAAAATTCCTCAAGTGGAGCAAATCCAGGATGTGGTGGTTGAGGTGTTGGCCAGTAAAGGGCATAAGGAGATTGCCGAAACATATTCTCTTTACCGGGAGAAAAGAAGAGAAATTCGTGATGCTAAGTGGTGGCTTTTGAGCAGAGCAGTAAAAACAAAATTAAAGCCCAATGCTCTTAGGGTTTTAGAATCAAGATATCTGAAGAAGAACGAAGAGGGCAAAATAATTGAAACGCCCCAACAATTATTCCAGAGAGTGGCCTCCAATATTGCCGCTATTAATGCTCTTTACAACATATCTCTTTCTGACGAGGATATTTTTAGAATCGGGGAAAAGTTTTATAAAATGATGGCTTCTTTGGAGTTTTTACCCAACTCGCCTACTTTAATGAATGCGGGCGGAGTGCTCCAGCAGCTATCAGCTTGTTTTGTTATTCCGATTGAAGATTCTATGGACGGCATTTTTGAAGCAGTCAAAAGTACTGCTTTAATTCATCAGACCGGTGGTGGCACCGGTTTTAATTTTTCTCGATTGAGGCCGAAGAAAGATATTGTTAAGTCAACTCATGGAGAAGCCAGCGGCCCCATTTCGTTTATGACTGTTTTTAACGCCGCTACTGAAGTGATAAAGCAGGGCGGCAAGCGGCGAGGAGCAAACATGGCTGTTTTGCGCGTTGACCATCCTGATATTTTGGACTTTATCACTGCTAAGGCTAGAGAAGGTATTTTGAATAACTTTAATATTTCTGTTGCCATAACAGACAAATTTATGGAGGCAGTCAGGAAGAACAAAAAGTATGATTTGATAAATCCTCGTGATGGTCTGCCTGTTGGTCAACTTGAAGCTGTTAAGGTTTTTAATTTAATTGTTCATTACGCTTGGCGCAATGGCGAGCCCGGCGTTATTTTCATTGATGTTATTAATAAAGATAATCCTACCCCTAAATTAGGCGAGCTTGAGTCGACAAATCCATGCGGCGAGCAGCCACTTTTGGGATACGAAAGCTGTAACTTGGGCAGTATTAACTTGAATAAAATGTTGAAAAAAGAGAAAAGAAAGTATGTAATTGATTGGGATAAATTAAAAACAACAATTCATAACGCAGTTCATTTTTTAGACAATGTTATAGACGCCAATCGTTATACTTTACCTCAAATAGAAAAAATGACTAAAGGCAATCGTAAAATTGGCTTAGGGGTGATGGGTTTCGCTGATATGCTGATTAGATTAAAAGTGCCCTACAATACCAAAAGAGCGTTAGGCCTTGCTGAAAAAATAATGAAATATATCCAAGATGAATCAAGAAAGGCGTCGGTGAACTTAGCCAAAGAAAGGGGGGTTTTTCCTAATTTCAAAGACAGCATTTATAACCAAAAAGGCATGCTAAAAGTGAGAAATGCCACTACCTCAACAATTGCCCCGACAGGGACTATTAGTATTATTGCCGGCGCCTCTTCCGCCATTGAGCCGCTTTTCGCCATATCATATATTAGACGGCATGTTTTGGACGGGCAGGAGATGATTGAGGTTAACCCCCTCTTTGAGGAAATAGCCAAAGAAAGAGGTTTTTGGTCTCAAAAATTAGCTGAGAAAATAGCCATTAAGGGCAGTGTTCAGGAGATAAGGGAAATCCCAGATGATATTAAAAAAATCTTTGTCACTGCTTTAGATATTTCGCCGGAAGACCATATCAAAATGCAGGCCGCCTTCCAAAAGCATGTTGATAACGCTACCAGTAAAACTGTTAATTTCCCATATCAGGCCACTGAAGAAGAAGTTAAAAAAGCATATTTATTAGCTCATCGTTTAGGGTGCAAAGGATTAACTCTTTATAGAAACGAAAGCCGCCAGCAGCAGGTTTTAAATATTAAAGGGAAAACACAGAAAAGTTTGCCGATGGATAATGATAAGAAGAAACATATTAAAGAGAAGGATGTTTCTCCGGAAATGCGCAATCCTTCGCCTGATGTCCCGGATCTTCCGCCGGGCAGCTGTCCGACTTGCAATGTATAATTGATATTTTTTTCTATGCTTCATATTTATACTGGCGATGGCAAAGGGAAAACAATAGCCGCCTTGGGCATGGCATTGCGGATGGTTGGCGCTGGCAAGAAAGCTTTATTAGCCCAATTTTTAAAAGATGGTCAAAGTTCTGAAATAAAAGCGATTAGAAAGATAAAAAACTTTGACATAAAATCTTTCGGCCGAAAAGGATTCTTTACCAAAAAAACATTAACCAAAAAAGATTTTGACCTTGCCAAGCAGGGTTTTAATTTTGTTCAAAAACAAATAGCCAATAAAAAATATGATTTGATTATTTTAGACGAAATCAATGCGGTAATTAATTTAGAGTTAATAAAGGCGAACGATTTAAGCAAACTAATTAAAAAAGCGCCAAGAAAAACAGAGATTGTTTTGACCGGCCGCAACGCGCCAAAAGAAATTCTTAAAATAGCTGATTTAATTACCGAAATGAAAGAAAAGAAACACTATTTTAAAAGAGGGATAAAAGCAAGAAGGGGAATTGAATATTAAAAATGACTAAGGCTAAAATTCTTCTTTATCTTTGTCTGGCTTTTATAACAGGCGTTTTAATAAATTCTTTAATTACGGTTCCTCGGTCAATTTGGCCGGGGATTTTTGTTTCAGCCGCCTTTCTGATCATTCTTTTAAGGAATAAACTTGCTTTTATTGCGGCTCTTGTTTTGTTGTCTTCTCTGCTTGGCATTTGGCGGCATCAAACAGCGCTGGACAGCAACATAAAAAAACAAGCTAACCAACCTTTTGGCCAATTAATTAAGATAAGAGGAGTGATTGTTGAAGAGCCAGAGAAAAGAATTAACCAAACTAAATTTCAAATAAAAAGCGAAGAGACTCCCGGCAAGGTTTTGGTAACAACCGCTCTTTATCCTCAATACAGTTATGGCGATAAATTAGAAATTAAAGGCAAATTAGTTGAGCCGGCAGTTTTTGAAGATTTTGATTACCGCCAATATTTGGCTAAAGATAATGTTTTTTCAGTTATCTACTGGCCAGAAATTGAATTATTGGGCAAAAACCAAGCTAATTCTTTTTATCAGGCAATTTTTAATTTTAAGGATAAATTAAGAAGGATTATTGACAAAGCTCTTTTGCCGCCCCAATCAAGCGTTTTAAAAGCGATTTTTTTAGGCGACAAATACGGGCTTTCTGATAATTTAAAAGAAAAATTAAATATTAGCGGCACTCGTCATATTGTTGCCATATCTGGCATGCATATGATTATTATGACTCAAATTCTTCTTTTTCTGTCTTTGGCCATTGGTCTGTGGCGCGGCCAAGCCTTTTACTTCGTCCTTATTTTACTAATCCTATACATAACTATGATTGGCGCTCCTGCATCAGCAGTAAGAGCTGGCATTATGGCTGGTCTTTTGCTTTTTGCCCAAAAAGTAGGCCGCTTGAGAAGCGCTGACAGAGCGATTGTTTTTGCCGCCACAGTAATGTTAGCAATAAACCCATTGCTTTTAAAATCAGATGTCGGCTTTCAATTATCTTTTGCCGCTACTTTAAGTATTGTTTATCTAAAACCAATTTTAGATAGAAAAAATGAAAAATTGTCTAATCCTATACAATTAAAAGATATTTTAACAATGACTTTATCTGCTCAATTGGGCGCTTTACCTCTTTTGATTTTTCACTTTGGACGGCTTTCTTTAGTTTCTCCTTTGGCTAATTTATTAATTGTGCCAATTTTGCCAGTAATAATGATTGGCGGACTGCTTATTTCTTTTAGTGGGATAATGTGGTTTGCTTTGGCAAAAATTATCGCTTGGCCTTTTTGGCTTCTTCTAACTTATCTTATTAAAGTGGTTGAATTCTTATCTTCTTTTTCTTTTGCTTCTTATCAGTTTAAAAATGTTTCTTTAATAATTTTTATTGGTTATTATTTATTATTAGCCGCTCTTGTTATTTATCAAAAGAAATTTAGCGTAGAAGATGTTCAAAAATAAAAAAATTCAGTATTCAGTTATAGCTGTTTTGCTAATTAGCGCTTTTTTTATCTGGGAATGTGTTTTTTCTTGCGCTGACAATAAATTTTTAGAGGTGAATTTTCTTGATGTTGGTCAAGGTGATGCTATATTTATTGAAACGCCAAAAGGAAAACAGGTTTTAATTGACGGCGGGCCCGATAAAATAGTTTTGGAAAAACTATCAAGGGAAATGTCTTTTTTTGACAGAGATATTGATTTAGTTGTTTTAACCCATCCGGACGCCGATCATATCACTGGCTTGATAGAGATTCTTGATTTTTATAATATTGGCCATATTTTGACCAGTGGTTTTATGGCTGACTTTTTTGTTTACAAAAAATGGCAGGATTTAATCAGAGAAAAAGAGATTCCTTTAACTGTCGCTCAATCAGGGCAAAAAGTATTTTTAGAGGAAAATATTGTTTTGGAAATTATTTGGCCTGATCAGTTGATGTCTGATTCTTTTTTAAAAAAAGCGAATAATGCTTCAGTGGTTGGCCGATTAGTTTACGGAGATGCGGAGATTCTGCTTAGCGGAGATATTGAAAAGAAAATTGAAGGAACTTTAGTTAGCAGGGATATAGGACTCGAATCAGATGTTGTAAAAATCCCTCATCATGGCAGTAAAACTTCAGCCAGTTATAATTTTCTAAAAGCGGTTAACCCTAAAATAGCTATTGTTTCAGTTGGGGTTGATAACCGTTATAATCATCCCAGTAAGGAGGTTTTAGAACGGCTTGAATCTGTCTTTCTTTACAGAACAGATAAGAGAGGAAGTATTAAGATTTTAACTGACGGTTCGTTGTTAAAAATAAAAACAGAAAAGTAGTTGTCAAAAAATATTTTTTTTGTTAAAGTTGAGACATTATGAAAAAAGAACCATCTATTAAAGAAAAAACATTGGTGCTTGTTAAGCCCGATGGCGTAAAAAGGGGATTGATTGGCGAGGTGATTCGTCGCTTTGAGAGATCCGGCTTGAAGATTATTGGTTTAAAGCTGATTTATCCAGATAAAGAGCATTATCAGGCGCATTATCCGTCAACCCGTCAATATTTTGGCCAATTAGGGGCGAATACTTTAAAAACATACAAACAATACGGCGTTGATGCTAAAAAGGATTTAGGCACTACTGACGAGTTTAAGATAGGCAAAATGGTTAAAGAATGGCTGGTTGATTTTATGAGCTCTGGCCCGGTAGTAGCGATGATTGTTCAGGGGTCTCATGCGGTAGACAATGTCAGAATGATCGTTGGGCCCACTTTGCCTGTTTTAGCTCCTCCCGGGACTATTAGGGGCGATTTTTCAGGTGATTCTCCTGCTTTGGCCAATGTGGCTAAAAGAGCGGTTAAAAACTTAGTTCATGCTTCAGGCGATATAAAAGAGGCGGAGGAGGAGATAAAGCTTTGGTTTTCCATAGAAGATATTTATGATTATAGAAGGGACGGGGAAGAATAAAACGGGATAATCCACAAATAATCCACAGTTTCAAAAACT
>CAYQQO010000011.1:0-20119 GCA_964420115.1 uncultured Candidatus Saccharibacteria bacterium
ACGCTATTTCCAAAGCGCTGGAGCTTTTCTATAATGATTATGGGCACTATCCCATGAGCAATGAATGCGGAACAGAAGGGCAAGAATGCACTTACAATTATCCATGCGATCACTCAACTGTAAGATGCAGATTTGAATCAGAAGCAGACGCAGGATACCCCTGTTTGGGACTATGGGTCTATTTTGGCACAAACCCGCAGTATACAAACAGACTAATACGACTTTTAAATGATTACGGCTATTTAAACAGTTATTTCCAAGACCCCCAAGACCCAGACGGAGATAAACACCTTTATTACTATTATACAGATATAACCGGCCAACATTTTACCCTTATGGCATCATTGGAAAATCCCACCAATAGAGATATAGCCACACAGTTATTAGAACCTCCAGCAACTGACGACTGCAGCTGTTCAAAATACCCAACCGAATATGAAACCAATTGCTACCGTATAGCCAGATAATTATGAAAAAAGAAACAAAAACAGAAACAATTAGACACTCTTGGGCCCATTTATTAGCCGCCGCTGTCCAAGAAATATTCCCGGGGGCTAAATTTGGCATTGGCCCAACCATTGAAGACGGTTTCTACTATGATTTTGATCTCTCCTTTACTTTGAAACCAGAAGATCTGTCTAAAATAGAAAAGCAAATGAAAGAAATGGCTAAGAAAAATTTGCCTTTTGAAAAAAAAGAGCTAAGCATCACTAAAGCCAAGGAGCTGTTTAAAAAACTAAAACAGCCCTACAAAGTAGAGCTAGTCAATGATTTAGTTAAAAACGAAAAAGCCAAGAAAGTGACAATCTATACAAGCGGCTCTTTTGCCGATCTTTGCCGTGGTCCCCATATTAAATCAACAAAAGAATTAAAAGGAAACGCTTTTAAATTAACAAAGCTGGCCGGCGCTTATTGGAAAGGGAGTGAAAATAATAAAATGCTCCAGAGAGTTTACGGAATTGCCTTTTTAAACAAGAAAGAACTTGACCAATATTTAAAACAAATTGCCGAAGCAGAAAAAAGAGACCATCGTCTTTTAGGCCAAAGGTTAAATCTTTTTCATATTGATGAAAATTTTGGCGCTGGCCTTATTCTTTGGCACCCCAAAGGAGCTCTTCTGCGCCATATTATTGAAAGTTATTGGATAAAAGAACATTTAAATAACGGCTATCATCTTATCCAAACTCCGCATATCGCCAAATTAGATCTCTGGCAAAAATCAGGACACTGGGATTTCTACCGTGAAAGCATGTATTCACCAATGAAAATTGAAGAAGAAGAATATGTAATAAAGCCGATGAACTGCCCCGGCCATATCCTAATTTACAAAAACCAGATTAAAAGCTACCGTGATTTACCTTTGCGCTGGGCAGAATTAGGCACTGTCTACCGCTATGAAAAATCGGGCGTTTTGCACGGTTTAACCAGAGTACGCGGCTTTACCCAAGATGACGCCCATATTTTCACCACGCTGGAAAATTTAGATAAAGAAATTAACAATACTCTGCAATTCGGCCTTAAAATACTTAAAAGCTTCGGTTTTAATGATTTTGAGATTTATCTTTCCACCAGGCCAAAAAAATATGTCGGTAATCCCAAAAACTGGCAAAAAGCGACAAAGGCCCTTAAATCAGCCCTTAATAAAAACAAACTAAAATACCAAACAGACGAAGGGGAAGGAGTTTTTTACGGGCCAAAGATTGATATTAAAATCAAAGATTCCTTAGGCAGAGCATGGCAATGCACCACCATCCAAGTTGATTTTAACCTGCCGGAAAGATTTGACATCAGCTATATCAACCAAGAAGGGAAAAAAGAACAGCCCATTATGATCCACCGGGCCCTTCTCGGCTCTTTGGAACGTTTTATCGGGGTTATGATAGAGCACTATGCCGGCGCTCTGCCAGTATGGCTCTCGCCAAGTCAAGTTTGGATAGTCCCCATTGGGCAGGCGCATAAAAAATACAGCCAGCAAGTAGCTGAAAAACTAAAAGAAAATAATATTCGTTTTGAAATAAAAGAGGAAAGCGAAACAGTTTCTAAAAAAATCCGCGAAGGAGAGCTCCAAAAAATTCCCTATTTATTGGTTGTCGGCGACAAAGAGAAAAAAGCCAAGAGTGTCCGAGCAAGAGAAAGAGAGAAAGGAGATATTGGAGAAATAAAAACAGATAGATTTATTGAAAGAATAAGACAGGAAATAGAAAGTAAAAAATAGGCATTGTAGTAAAACTCAAAAAGCGCAAACCTCCCAGTCATTTAGCTGGGAGGTTTTCATTCTAACTCAAAGAACATAACTACTTCCTTTCGCAGAACTGCAACCCAAGAAGACTCGTTCCCAATAGAGCAATCCCCCCAAAGAAAATCAAAGCGCTTTGTAGAAGAAGCGAAGCGAACAAAGCGGCAAAGCCCAAAAGAGCCGCAACAACAAGGCTGGTTTCAACCTTCTGTCTGATACTGTAATAAAATCCCATGGCCTGTCCTCCTTTTTTATGGCCGGTTTTAAATAACTAAAAACAGAATAACACATTTGGCTATCCCATTCAACGCTTTGCTATAAAATTAAGAAAATATCAAATACTACTTAGTCAAAACAAAAGGACCCTTTTCTGTCACCAAAACACTGTGCTCAAAGTGAGCTGATAAGCTGTTGTCAGCCGTCTGATAAACAAAGCCATCTGGACCCTTCTTAATGCCGGGCTGGCCCATTACCACCATCGGCTCAATCGCTAAAACCATCCCGGCTAAAAGCTCCTTTCCTTTATGCCTTTGGCCAAAATTGGGTATTTCCGGCTCTTCATGAAGCTGGCGGCCGATGCCGTGCCCGCACAAAGCGCGGACAACTTGAAATCCCTGACTCTCAACATGTTTTTGGACAGCGAAAGAAATATCGCCGATTGTTTTCCCGGGCTTAACTCTGGCAATGGCTCTTTGCAGAGATTTTTTTGTTACCTGAATCAACCGATTTACTTCTGGGTCAACCGAACCAATGGGCAGAGTTATCGCCATGTCAGCATAAAGACCATTGTAAACAATACCCAAATCCAAACTCAAAATATCTCCTTCTTTTAACTCTCTCTTAGAAGGCGCGCCATGAACAATTTGCTCGTTGATTGAAACACATAAAGAAGCCGGAAAGCCGGCGTACCCCTTAAAAGCCGGCTTAGCATTAGATTTAAAAATAAGCTCTTGGGCGAGCTTGTCTAATTGTTCTGTGGCTACCCCTTCCCCTGCCTCTACCTTTACCCGCCCTATAATTTCTGCCAGAATTTTTCCGCCTTCTTTCATTATCTCAATCTCTTCTTTTGTTTTAATAGGAATCATTTTAAATTTTCTAAAATATTTTTATGAACTTCATCTACGGATGGCTCGCCATCTATTTCCATTATTTTAATGCCGCGTTCTTTTAAAAAACTGTAAATAGGGGCGGTTCTTTCCTCATATTCTTTCAGCCGAATCTTAATTGTTTCCGGCTTGTCTAATACCCTTGTCACCAACTTACCCCCGCACTTGGGACATTTTTTAAGTTTCCTATTTTCTTTTGAATAAACCAAAGTATGTCCGCATTTTTCGCAAATACGACGATGACTGTTTCTGAATATTGATGTTTCCGGTTTAATTATCAATCTGAAAACACATATATTCCCCCTGCCATATAAATTTTCTAAAAAGGGAATTAATACTTTTGATTCATTAAAGGTTCTGGGCGAGCCGCTGAAAACTACCCCCCTGCCCGACTGATGAAGTTTTTTTGTCTCCTCTATTACAATCCGGGCGGCCCAGTCCGGCGTACACAAAAGGCCGGAATCAAAGTTTCTTCTTTCTTTTTGGATTATTGGATCATTTTGCAAAGAAGGGTCATGGACTTTTTTTTCAATCGCCCGGCCAGTATCAAAATGCTCCAAATTAAAATGTTCGGCTAATTTTCTTGCCTGCGTCCCCTTGCCCGAACCGGGCGGACCATAAATAATAAAGACACCTTCCTTTGGCATATTTTGTAATCTTTCAATCGGCAAAAACAACGCTTCCCCCATCAAAATCCCTCATAGTCCCTCATAACTAATTGAGAACTTATTTGACGAATAGTCTCCAAAACAACAGAAACAACAATTAGAAGGGCTGTCCCGCCGATAGCAAAGCCAAAAGCGGTAATGCCGGTCGCTCCTTGAACAACAGAAGGCAAAACCGCAATTGTCCCTAAAAATATCGCGCCGAACAAAAGGACACGGTTTAGAATATAGTATAAAAAGTTAGTCGTTGACTGGCCCGGTCGGATACCGGGGATAAAGCCGCCCATTTTCTGCAGATTATTGGAAACGTTTTTCGGATCAAAAGTAACTGCCGTATAAAAATAAGTGAACAAAACCACCAAAACAAAATAAGCTATTCCGTAAAACCATGGGTTTTGGAAAAGAGCGCCAACCCATTGAGCAAAATTAGCCAGCCAAGTAATACTGGAGCCGCCCAAAAAGTTTGCCACCATCCCCGGAAAAAGCATAATTGACAAAGCAAAAATAATAGGGATAACTCCTGCCGGGTTAACGTTTAACGGCAGATAAGTTGAAACTCCTCCGTAAATTCTGTGGCCTCTGACTCTTTTAGCATAAGAAACAGGAATATTTCTTCTTCCTTCGGTCACCACCACCACACCAGCAGTAATAATTAGAGCCAAGACGATAAAAGCAAGGTAGGAAGGGATTTTTGAAGGGTCATACGTGGCAGCCAACTCTCTGACAGATAAAGGAACTTGAGCGACAATACCGGCAAAAATAAGAATAGAAACGCCATTGCCAACTCCCTTTTCGGAAATTAATTCGCCCAACCACATTAAAAACATAGCTCCGGCAGTAATAACAAACAGAGAGGTAGCCCAATCAAACAAAGACAAAGATTCAATAACGCCTTGGCGCATTAAAAGAGAAAGCATAGCGTATGACTGCAGAGCGGCTAAAGGGACGGTCAACATGCGGCCGTATTGGTTGAACTTCTGCCTGCCGGCCTCTCCTTCTTCTTTATAAATGGCTTCCAGACCGGGGAAAATCATCGTCAAAAGCTGCATAATAATTGTCCCGGTAATATAGGGGCCCAAGCCAAGCATAACAATAGATAAATTGCTCATTGCTCCGCCGGTAAAAATATTCAAAAGACCGAACAATTGGTTATTGGTAAAAAACTGGCTTAATCTTTCTGCGTCAATGCCCGGCACAGGAATATTAGCCGCTACCCTGAAAATAACCAAAATAAAAAAGATAAAAAGTATCTTTTTGCGCAAGTCCTTAATTTTAAATACCTGAATAACTTTTTGATACCATTTCATATATTTTTAGAAATTATACAAAGACCAATCTAACAACCCCTTATTTTTTCTTACTTGCTCGGGCTTTTGCTTTTTTGGCCGGCTTGCTTGTTTTAGCGTTGGGGCTCTTCCCTTTTATTACTCCGCTTTTTATTGCCTCGCTTTTAGCGCTTTTTGAAAAAGAAACTCCCTCAAATTTTAATTCTTTTTTAACTTCCCCAAACCCTAAAATTTTAACCTTAGGAATACTTCCCCCCATTCTACCAACCAAGCCCTTTTCAAGCAAACTTTTAGGAGAAACAACTTCGCCGCTTTTATAGTATTTACTAATATCTTTTAAGTTTAAAACGATCTGCCTGTTTTTTAACCTAAAAAGCTTTTTGCCCTGCTTTATTCCCAAACTGCCGCGCTGGCCTCTTTTTTTAGGCAAACGCTTAAAAAACAAAGTATCGCCGCCAGAAAAACCGGGCCGCGGCTTTTTACCGGCCCGCGCCTTCTGGCCTTTAACGCCCCGTCCCGAATATGTCCCCTTTTTACCTCCTCTGCCAACGCGTTTCGCCGCCTTCTTTTTATTTTTTATTTTTAATTGATAAAGCTGCATAATTAAACCCCAACGGCTGTTTTCTTAATTTTTTTCAATGCCTTAACAGTCGCTCTGGCGTTGTTGAGCTTATTGCCTGTCCGGCCGATTATTTTCGCAGAAATGTTTTCAATCCCTGCCAAATCAGCAATAACCCTAATCGCCCCGCCGGCAATAATACCCCTTCCTTGGCGCCCCGGCTTTAAAACAACTTTAGCGCTGCAATATTTTGCCTCTACCTGATGAGGAATAGTTCCTCCAATTGTTCTTATCTCGATCAAATGTTTTTTTGCGTCAGCAGACGCTTTCTCTACCGCCAAACTGACATCTTGCCCCTTAGCCACGCCAACGCCGACTTTACCTTTCCGATTACCAATGATAACAACAGCCCTAAAGCTAAAACGTCTCCCGCCAGCCACTACCCGAACAACCCGCGCTAAATCAAGCAGCTTTTGTTCATATTCCTTTTTCTCTGGTTCTTTATTATTCATAATTAAAACTTTAATCCTCCTTCTCTGGCGCCTTCAGCCGCCGCTTTAACCCGACCATGGTAATTATAGCCGCCCCGATCAAAAACCACTGCTTCTATATTCTTTTCCTTTGCTTTTTTACCGATAAGAAGGCCGACTTTTTTGGCTGTTTCTGTTTTATTCATAGAGCCGCCTTTAATTTCTGTATCGCTGGCGCTAAAAAGAGTTTGCCCTTTCCCGTCATCAATTAACTGAAGATAAATATGTTTATTGCTTTTGAAAACCGAAAGCCGGGGGCGATTTTGATTCCCCGTTATTTTTGCCCTCACTCTTTTATGTCTTCTTTCGCGTTTTTCTTGTTTTTTTAACATAAGGATTCAATTCCTTCGTTGCTTGCTTGCTCGGAAAAACAAACAAGTTTCTCCCCCCCTCGCTCCTTGAGCAAACAAATAGTTGTTATTCTGCAGCTGCCGCTTTTTTGCCGGCTTTTCTCCTTACTATTTCCCCTGAATACCTAATCCCTTTGCCCTTGTAGGGCTCAGGCCTTTTTTGGTCTCTTATCTTAGCAGCTATTTGGCCGACTAATTGCTTATTCCTTCCTGAAACAGTAATAACATTTTTTTCAACATTAAATTCAATGCCCTCCGGCGCCTCTATTTCAACAGGATGAGAAAGGCCTAAATTCAAAACCAGCTTATTGCCTGAAAGAGCGGCTCTAAAGCCAATTCCTTCCACTTCCAATTTTTTTTCAAATCCTTCGGTCGTCCCCTTAATCATATTAGAAACCAACGACCGAAAAAGACCCCACAAAGAATAAATTTTCTTTGATTCCCCCTGAGGAGTTATTATCAATTCTTTTTGCCCGCCACTTTCTTCACCAGTTGAATCTCTTAACTCTACTTTCAGCTCTGAAGGAGTTATTTCACTAAGCTCTCCTTTGGGACCCTTAACAACAACTCGGCGGCCGTCAATCTTTACTTCCACATCTTTTGGAATATTTATTATTTTTTTGCCTATTCTGCTCATTTTTTAGTCAAAATTTAAAACCCTTTAAAATACAATTACCAAAGTTCGCAAATAATTTCTCCGCCCAAACCTTTCTTTTTTGCTTCTTTGTTAGTCATTAATCCTTGAGAAGTAGAAATAACTGACAAGCCATAACCTTCTCTCACCGGACGCAACTGGCTTTTTTTGGCATAAAGACGGCAGCCCGGCTTGCTAATCCTTCTTATTTTACTGATAACCGGCTCTCCTTTATCATATTTCAACCCAATTTCTATCACCTTTCTGATTTTTCTTCCTTTGGTTTCTACTTTGCCGACAAAACCTTCTTTTTCCAAAATTTTAGCCAAATCTAATTTTAGCTTAGAATAAGGAACTTCTGCCGTTTTTTTGGAAACGGCTTGAGCATTTCTTATTCTGGTTAACATATCTGAAATTGGATCTACCATGATGATTTTTTTATTCCGGGGATTTCCCCTTTGTTAGCTAACTCCCTAAAACATATCCGACATAAATTAAATCTTCTCAAATAGCCCCTTTTTCTGCCGCAGCGAAAACAACGTCGGAGAATCCGAGTGGAATATTTTGGTTTCTTTTTTGCTCTGGCAATAACTGATTTTTTAGCCATAATTAGGATTTAGCTATTGGAAAGCCCAATAGTTTATATAATTCAACCGCCTCCTTCTTGTTTTCTGCCGTAGTCACCACTGATACCTCAAAGCCAAAAATATTTTTAGCGCTCTCTGCCGAAATTTCTGGGAAAATAATCTGTTCTTTAATGCCAATGGTCAGATTGCCTGATTTATCAATGCCCTTAGAAGATAACCCGCGAAAATCACGGCTTCTTGGTAGAGCAATATTTATCAACCTGTCTAAAAAGTCATACATCTTAGCCCCTCTTAAAGTAACAGCCAAACCAACCACCATTTTCTCCCTTATTTTAAAACCAGCGATAGCTTTTTTAGCCGGACGAGGAGCCGGCGCCTGGCCGGTAATTTTCATCAGATTATTCTTAATCTCTTCCTGTGTTTTTTCGTCTTTTACAGCTGGATTAAAGCCGATATTGACAACCACTTTAACAATCGCCGGCACAGCCAAATCATTCTTATAGCCGAACTTTTCTTTCATTTTCGGGATAGCTATTTTTTTATATTTTTCTTTCAATTTCATTTTCTTAAATTTCCTGATTACACTTTTTACAAATCCGATATTTGTTTTTGCCAGCCACTTTATACCCGACCCTAATCGCTTTTGAACATTTAGGGCAAATCAGCTTTACATTAGAAACATCAAACGGCTTAGGAAGTTCAACAACCTGCCCTTTTTCTCTTTCGCTTTTTGCCCGGCGGTGCTTTTTAACCAAATTAGCGCCCTCAACTGAAATTTCACCTTCCTTGGGGAAGGCCTCTAAAACTTTCCCTTTCTTTCCTTTATATTTACCGGCAATTATTAAAACTGTGTCGCCTTTTTTAATTTTCATAATATTATAATACTTCCGGAGCCAATGATACTATCTTATCAAAGCCCTTTTCTTTTAATTCCCGCGGCACCGGCCCAAAAATACGTCCGCCTTTAGGGTTAAAGCCGTCCACAATTACTGCCGCGTTCTCATCAAAGCGGATATACGAGCCGTCATCGCGGCGATAAGCTTTTTTCTGCCTAACAACAACAGCTTTAACAACATCCTTCTTTTTCACCGCCTTTTTCGGCTCTGCTTCTTTAACTGAAGCCACAATAATATCGCCAATTCTGGCATAACGCCTCCGACTGCCACCCAAAACCTTAAAACACTGAATTAATTTTGTTCCAGTATTATCAGCCACTTTTAGTTTTGTTCCTGCTTGAATCATAGATTAAAAAATAATGGACTTATTTTCCTTCTTGCGCTTCCTTATTACCGACTTGCAAAACTATCCATTTTTTTGTCTTGCTCATTGGACGAGATTCTCTAATAACAACATTATCGCCAATTTTAAACTGATTCTTTTCGTCACAAGCCTTATACTTTTTTGTTATTCTATATCTTTTTTTATAGCGAGGGTGTTTTTTTAAACGAGCAACCAAAACAACAATTGTTTTGTCCATTTTATCGCTTATCACCACGCCTTTTAAAACCCGCGCTTTCTTAACAGCCGCTTCTTTGTCCAAAGTGGTTTTCTCTTTTGTTTTCTTTTCTTTATTGTTCTGTTTTCCCATATTTCCTTTCTTTTAAGAGAGTCAAAACTCTGGAAATTTCCCTGCGCAACTCTCTAATCTCCATAACATTCTTTAATTTTTTTGAAGCTAAATCAAATTTAAGCTGGCCTAATTTATGCCGGTCTTTTTCCAACAAATCTATTAGCTCTTTTTCTGTTTTTTGTCTAAGTTCCTTTATCTTCATAATTCATCGCTCTGTTATAAAATTAGCGGGCAACAAACTTTGTTTTTATTGGCAGTTTATGGCCTGCTCTGCGCATCGCTTCTCTGGCTGTTTTTTCAGGCACCCCGTCCATCTCAAATATTATTCGGCCCGGCTTTATCGGAACCGCATAATGGTCAACACTGCCTTTCCCTCCGCCCATTGGCACTTCAGCTCCCTTTTTTGTTATTGGCTTGTCTGGAAAAACTCTAATCCAAATTTTACCGCCTCTTTGAACATATCTGGTAATACTGCGCCTAGCCGCTTCAATCTGTCTGGCTGTTATCCAATACGGCTCCATCGCTTTAAGGCCGTAAGAACCAAAAGACAAATAAGTTCCGCGCGTTTCTTTGCCCTTCCCTTTCCTTCTCCCTTTCTGCCATTTACGATGTTTTACTTTTTTAGGAAATAACATAACTATTTATTAATCAAAAACCTCTCCCTTGTAAATCCATATTTTAATGCCGACAGTCCCGTAAGTAGTGTAGGCGGTTGCTTGGGCATAGTCAACATTGGAACGGAATGTCTGCAAAGGAACTCTTCCTTTTTTGAGCCACTCTTTACGGGCGATATCAGCGCCGCCTAATCTCCCCTTAATTAATATCTTTGCTCCTTCTACTTCATTGTTTTGGGTAATTTTGTCCAAGGTCTGCTTCATCACCCGGCGGTAAGGCATTCTCCGTTCTATTTGGCTGGCCACTTCCTGCCCGACTATAGCCGCCTGGCTATTGGGCTGTTTTATTTCTTCAACTTCCAGCCGAACTTCCATTTTGGCTATTTTGGGCCAATTTTTCAAAAAGAATTTCTTAATTTCCTGCTTCAAATCTTCGGCTCCGCCACCGCCCCGACCAATGACCAAGCCGGGCCTGGCCGTCTTTACAATAACATTAATAATATTGGAAGTTCTTTCTATCTCAACAGAACCAACCCCTGCTTTGTCCAGTTTTTTAATTATAAAAGAGCGCAAGCGGATATCTTGCTCCAATAATTCTTGGTATGATTTTTTGTTAAACCAGCGCGACTTCCAATTTGTCAGCTGGCCCATTCTAAAAATGTAAGGATGAACTTTTCTACCCATATTTTTTACATGCTTTTCCTTCTGAAAAGCTTTTTAGCGTTGCCAAGCGTCTGACGGCTGAAAAACCTTTTCTTCGCTTTCGGCGTAGTCGGATAAGGTCTTTTAGGAGCAGGCTTTTTTGGCCCTGGACTTTCTTTTTCTTCTAGTTGATGAATTTCCTCCGCCAAATCCGGCGCCTCTTTATCGCTTAAAATCTTTTTCTTTTTTTCTTCTTTTTTATCAGCGGCAACCTTTTTATCATAAAGAGGTTTTTCCAACGGCTGAACTCCCTCTCTTAAGGACAACTCTAAAATAATGTGGCTTGTTCTTTTCATTATCGGAGTAGCTCTGCCCATCGCTCGCGGCATCCACCTTTTCAAAGTAGGCCCCATTTCAACAACAACCTTAGAAACATAGAGCCCCTCTTCCGGCCAATTGGCGTTGTTTTTAGCGTTAGCCACTGCTGATTTAAGAAGTTTTAAAATATGACGGGATGACCTTTTAGTTGAAAACTTCAATTCTTTTTCCGCTTCTTTCACATCCAGACCATTGATTAAATTAGCCACCAATCTGACTTTTCTGGGAGATATTCTTAAATGACGCAACTTAGCAATAACCATAATTTTCTTTATTTAGCGGCCGCTTCCTGCTCTTTTTGCATCCGTCCGCCGTGCCTGATAAATTTTCTAGTAGGAGCAAACTCGCCTAATTTATGGCCAACCATATCTTCAGTAACAAGAACTGAAATATGCTCCTTGCCATTATGAACGCCAAAAGTATAACCGACCATTTCCGGCACTATTGTTGAAGAGCGAGCCCATGTTTTAATAATCTTGCTTTCGCCCTTTTTTATTTTGCTAATTTTCTTCAGCAATTTCGGATCCACATAAGGACCTTTTTTAAGTGATCTACTCATAATTTATCTTTTCTTTTTCTTTTTAGCCCTTCTTTTAATAATTAATCTGTCGCTTGCTTTTTTCTTTCTTGTCTTAATACCAAAAGCGCGCTTCCCCCATGGAGTTTTTGGACCTTTTTTAAGGCCGATTGACTGGCGATTTTCACCGCCGCCATGAGGATGATCAACCGGATTCATCGCCGACCCTCTGACAGTTGGCCGTCTGCCAAGCCAGCGGTTTCTGCCGGCCTTGCCGATAACAACGGTATTATGCTCTGGATTGCTTACTTGGCCGACACTGGCCATACAGGTGTCCTTGACCATTCTAATCTCTCCCGAGGGCATTTTCAAATGCGTATAGCCGCCTTCGTTGGCCATTACCTGCGCCCAAGCGCCGGCTCCTCTCGCCATTTGCCCGCCTTTTTTGGGCTGAAGCTCAATATTATAAACCTGCGTCCCAACAATAATATTTTTCAGCTGCATCCGGTTGCCAGTTTTCAAAGAAGCTTTATCTTTTAAAACAATTTCATCGCCTACTTTAAGTTTATCAGGAGCCAAAACATATCTTTTTTCTCCATCTGAATATTTGACCAAAGCGATAAAACAGGTTCTATTGGGGTCATACTCAATGGCCTCTACTTTTGCCGACATATCTTTTTTATCAATCCTTTTAAAATCAATCAAGCGATATCTTCTTTTGTGCCCGCCGCCTTTATGACGCGTGGTGATACGACCCGTATTACCGCGACCAAACCGCCTGCTTAGCCTAACAGTCAGTTTTTTTTCTGGTTTTTTTTTGCTCAAGGCAGAAAAATCAATTTTGCTCATTCCTCTTCTGCCTGGCGATGTTGGTCTATATTTTTTAGGCATAATTTATATTAATCTATCTTGGTAAAACCTCTATTTTATCACCTTTTTCTAGAGTAACAACCGCTTTTTTAATACCCTTTTTCAAACCCTTTTTCCATCCTTCGCTTCTACCCAATCTTCTTTTTTTAGCCGGCAAATGAATTAAATTAACATTTTTTACTCTAACATCGTAAAGCGACTCAACCGCTTTTTTAATTTCCGGCTTATTGGCAAAGCGCGAGACCAAAAAAACATATTTATTCTTTCCGGTCAAATATGTCGCTTTCTCTGTAATGTGCGGCTCTAAAATAAAGCGGTAGGCCTGAACCGTTTTTTTACTGGCTGTTTTTGAAAGAGTGGCTTCCTTTGTTTTTTTCTCAACTTGACTCTTTAATGATTTTTCTTCTACCCCCATTTCTCTCTCTGCAGAAGCTTTTTCTTCTTTCTGTTTTCTTTTTAATCTATCTAATAAAGCCATAAATTATATATATGTTTTCTTAATCACCTCAATAGCTGGTTCTATTATCACTAAATATTTGTATGTTAAAACATCTACAACATTCAAGCTGTCTGCTCTAATGGTTTTCATTTTAGGAATATTCTTGCTGACTCTGACTATTTTCTCATCGCTTTTTGGCAAAACAATTAAAGCCCCCTTAACCAAATCTTTCTTTATCCTATCTGTTAAATTCTTAACTACTTTCACCATCTCCTTTGTTTTCACCCGGTCAACTTCTATTTTATCCAATAAAATCATCTCTTCATCTTTCAGCTTGGATGTCATCGCCATAAATAGGGCTTTCTTTTTCATTTTTTTATTAATTTTCTTTGAGAATACCCTTTCTTTTGTCGGGCCGAAAGTGACTCCGCCTCCACGCCAAATCGGCGAACGAATTGAGCCATGTCGGGCTCGGCCAGTTCCTTTCTGTCTCCACGGCTTTCTGCCCCCGCCGCTGACTTCGCTTCTATCTTTGGTATGGGCAATCACCTGGCGCGCGTTAGCCATTTGGGCAACCACTGCCTGATGAATTAAATCGTTATTAATCTCCACATCAAAAATTTCAGCTGGTAAATCAATATCTTTTATCCCTTCTCCTTTTTGATTGTAAATTTTAACTTTCATAATTTTTCTCAACCACACTACGCTTTACTCTCTTCTTTACTCTCTTCTTTTTTATCTGGCTCCGTTTTCTTGCCAGAAACAGCTCCTTCTTTACCGACTTCTTCTTTCTTTTCTGTCTCCGGCTTCTCTTCTTTTTTTTCTCCCTTTTTTTCTTCTTCAGAAGGCGCCCCGGCTTCAACAGAAACTGTTTCCCCTTCTATATCTTTTTCTTCTGGGATAATTTCTGCTTCTTTAATAAGCTCTATTTCCAAAAGCGTTCCTTTTCTTCCGGGGACTGCTCCTTTAATAGCCAGCAAATTATTTTCTTTATCAATATCAGCCACCTCAAGGCCGCAAGTAGTCACTCTTTCCCCTCCCATCCTGCCAGCCATTTTCTTACCCTTAAAAACTCTTTCTGGAAAAGCCGAGCCAATGGAGCCGGGCGCTCTTTCGCCGTGTTTGGTGCCGTGAGTGGCTGGGAAACCGGCAAAGCCGTGTCTTTTAACCACCCCTTGAAAACCCTTTGCTTTGGAAAGGCCGCTTACTTTGACAATATCACCCTTATTAAATTGAGAAACATTAATTTCATCTCCTGCTTTCAGTTGATTGTCTTTGATTTCCTTTATATAGCGATAACCTTTTTTTAGTCCGGCTTTTTTAAAAAACCCCTTCTGCGGCTTATTTATTTTTCTGTCTTTCATTTCTTCAAAGCCAATCTGGACAGCGCTGTACCCGTCTCTTTCTTTTGTCCTCTCTCCTACAACCAAACACGGCCCCGCCTCTATTAGAGTAACCGGGACAACCTGCCTCTTTCCATTAAAGAGCTGGCTCATTCCAATTTTTTTGCCAAGAATGAATTTCATAATTAATGTAAGCAAAAACCGGGGCAATCCCCGGCAAAAGATGACTAAATTCTGCTAAAACAATCTTATTCTTAACTTTTTTACAAGTTAGTGTCTAAACAGCTGACAACCAGCGGCAGAAAGCTACTATTTGCCGCCAATTATCCACTGCCCAGTAATTTAGCTCATCTTTATTTCAATATCAACACCTGCCGGTAAATTTAAACCCATTAAAGCGTCAACCACTTTAGGGCCGGGATTAACAATATCAATCAACCGTTTATGAACCCGCATTTCATATTGCTCCCGGGAATCCTTATGAACAAAACTGGAGCGGTTGACTGTGTATTTATGAATTTGCGTTGGCAATGGCACAGGTCCTCGGATTTCTGATCCGTAACGTTCTACTGTTTCCACAATCTGCTTGGCCGACTGATCAATAAGTTTGTGATCGTAGGCCTGTATTTTAATCCGAATCCTCTGTTTTATCTCTTCTTTCTCTTTTTTAGGTACCATTTTTAATTAAACTATTAATTGTCATTCTTTAAATTAATCCAAGAATGATATTTCCAAGCAAAACCCCGCCAAATACTTGGCAGGGTTTTACAGAAAAATTAATTAATTATTTTTGTCACAACCCCAGCGCCAACTGTCTTACCGCCTTCTCTGATAGCAAAACGCTGTTTTTCTTCCAGAGCGACCGGAGCTATTAATTTAATTTTCAGATTAACTGTGTCGCCAGGCATTACCATTTCTGTCCCTTCCGGCAGTGTTACCTCGCCGGTTACATCGGTTGTTCTAATATACAACTGCGGCTTATAGCCGGAGAAAAATGGAGTATGTCTTCCGCCTTCCTCTTTAGAAAGAATATAGACTTCTCCTTCAAATTCAGTGTGGGGAGTAACAGAGCCTGGCTTGGCTAAAATTTGGCCTCTTTCTACATCTTCTCTTTTAAGCCCTCTTAAAAGAACGCCAGCGTTGTCTCCTGCCTGACCCTCATCCAGCGACTTGTTAAACATTTCAATTCCGGTAACAACCGTCTTTTGGGTATCTTTTATACCAATAATTTCCACTTCCTCGTTGACTTTAACAACGCCTCTTTCAATGCGGCCGGTAGCCACTGTTCCTCTCCCTTCAATGGAAAAGACATCTTCAACAGGCATTAAAAACGGCTTGTCAACATCTCTGGTCGGAGCAGGAATGCTTTCATCAATAGCATCAGCCAATTTTAAAATTGGGCTGCATTTTTCACAATCATCTTTACCGCAAGCGTGCTCTAAGGCCTGCAGAGCTGAGCCGCGGATAATAGGAGTCTTTTCGCCGTCAAACTCATACTTGCTTAAAAGCTCTCTAATTTCCTGTTCAACCAAATCAACTAATTCCGCGTCGCTGGCCTGGTCAACTTTGTTCAAAAAAACAACTATCGCCGGCAATCCGACCTGACGAGCTAAAAGAATATGCTCTCTTGTTTGAGGCATTGGGCCGTCAGGAGCTGAAACAACCAAAATTGCTCCGTCCATTTGAGCCGCGCCGGTAATCATGTTTTTAATGTAGTCAGCGTGGCCCGGACAATCAATATGAGCGTAATGGCGGTTTTTTGTCTCATACTCCACATGAGAAACAGAAATAGTTAAACCGCGCGCTTTTTCTTCAGGCGCGTTATCAATATCATCAACACCCTTTTCCTGGGAGGTATAACCAGCCGCTTTTAAGCATTTTAAAATAGCAGCAGTCAAAGTGGTCTTGCCGTGGTCAACATGACCAATAGTCCCTATATTAAGGTGTGGCTTTGTTCTTTCAAATTTATCAGCCATTTTTATTTTTATCTTGAAAGCTGAAACATAAAACATGAAAACACTATTTCATGTTCCATATTTAAGCTTCAAAAACTTAAACTTATTTTATTTGTTTTAAACAATATTATTTTAAATCTATCACTAAAAATAAATTCTGTCAACATTTTTCAATGCCCTTGAGCCAATTCCTCCAATCTTCTCCGACTAAAAAGGAATATCTTCTACTTTCACTTCTGAATTTTTCTGGCCCGATTGGTTTTCTTCCGGCGCTTGAATTTCTTTTTGCTCTTCTTGACGCCACTGATCAATATTTTTGTTAGCTTCCTCTGTTTCTCTGACAATTGGACTGCCCCCCTCAAGCATTCTTTCGTATTCTTCTATGCCCATAACAACATATGTCGGCTTTCCATCCTCTACTATAATACATTTCCCTCCCCCTTTTTGCAATAATCTTTTTACTGTTTTCCACATATTAATCTTGCAATTCAAAATAAAAAGATTGAAACTTTTTCTCCTTTTAAAGAAAACTGTTTCAAATTCCAAATTTTAAACTGTAATGACTATTTTTTCCCCCCTCCAGTAATTTCATCAGCCACATTTTTAGGCACTTCAGCATAATGGTCAAATTCCATAGAAAAAGTCGCTCTTCCTTGAGTCATTGAGCGAAGTGAAGTAGCATAACCAAACATAGAAGCTAAAGGGACTTTAGCATCTATTACTTTTACCTGGGCGGCTCCTTCGCCTCTATCTTCCATTTTATCAATTTTACCCCGTTTGGAATTAATATCGCCAATAACATCGCCCATAAACTGTTCCGGAGTCACCACCTCCAAAAGCATAATCGGCTCAAGCAGGACTAAGCCGGCTCTTTTAGCGGCTTCCTGCAGAGCTATTGAACCAGCGATTTTAAAAGCCGCTTCTGATGAATCAACTTCATGGTAGGAGCCGTCATAAAGAATCGCTTTCAGGTCAACCATGGGATAGCCGGCTAAAATTCCTTTTCCCATTGCTTCCTTGATACCCTTGTTGACTGCCGGGATATATTCCTGCGGAATAATACCTCCTTTAATTTCATCAATAAATTCAAAGCCCTGCCCTCTTTCCTGCGGCTCAACTTTTAACCAAACATGGCCATACTGCCCCCTACCGCCAGTTTGTCTGATATATTTTCCTTCTGCTTCAGCGCTCCCCTTAACTGTTTCCTTGTAAGCAACTTGCGGCTTGCCAATGTTGGCATCTACCTTAAATTCTCTAAGCATGCGATTAACAATAACTTCCAAATGAAGCTCACCCATGCCGGAAATAATGGTCTGACCTGTTTCTGGATCTCCTTTTATCCTAAAGGTTGGATCTTCTTCTGCCAACTTTCGCAGTGCAACGCCCATTTTTTCTTGGTCTGCTTTTGTTTTCGGCTCAATGGCAATTGAAATAACGGGTTCTGGGAAAACAATTTTTTCTAAAATAACAGAGTAGTCAGGATCACATAAAGTATCGCCGGTAGTTGTCCCCTTTAAACCAACTATAGCGGCAATATCGCCAGCGTAGATTTCTTTTACTTCCTCTCTTTTATTGGAGTGCATTCTTAAAATGCGGCCAATTCTTTCTTTATTGCCTGTTGAAGCGTTGTAAATATATGAACCACTGGCCAGCGTCCCGGAATAAATTCTTAAATAAGCTAATTGGCCGACAAAAGGATCAGTGGCAATTTTAAAAACCAAACCGGAAAAAGGAGCATCATCTTTGCTTTCCCGGACAACTTGTTTTGTTTCATTCTTTGTATCAAAGCCCTCAACAGGAGGCAGGTCAACAGGCGAAGGCAAATAATCAACAACCCCGTCAAGAAGCAATTGGACCCCTTTGTTTTTTAAGGCAGAGCCGCAAAAAACAGGCACCAATTGGTAGCTAATAGTCGCTTTTCTCAAAACGCTCCTTAATTCCTCCTCGCTTATTTCTTTTCCTTCTAAATATTTTTCCATCAGCCCGTCGTCCTGTTCAGCAATTTTTTCTATCATTTTATCGCGGTAGCTTTCGCTTTCTTCTTTCATGTTATCAGGAACTTCTTCTTCAATTACCTCACTGCCCAGCTTGCCGGTAAATTTGTAGGCCTTCATTTTAATCAAATCAATGACCCCCTCGTGATTTTCCTCCAAGCCGATTGGGATTTGCACAGCCACTGCCTGGGGAGTTAATCTCTGCCAAATTGACTGCAAACTGCTTTCAAAATTAGCGCCTACTCTGTCCAATTTATTAATGAAACACATGCGAGGCACCTTGAATTTGTCCGCCTGACGCCAAACAGTTTCTGACTGTGGCTCAACTCCGGCCACTCCGTCAAAAACAACAACTGCTCCGTCTAAAACTCTCAAAGACCTCTGCACTTCAACAGTAAAATCAATATGGCCCGGAGTATCAATTATATTTATCCGATATTCGGGCTTTCTTTCTTTGCCAACTCTGTAATCGCGCGGCGTCCAAAAACATGTTGTCGCCGCTGAAGTAATAGTAATGCCTCTTTCCCTTTCCTGCTCCATCCAGTCCATAACAGCTTCGCCTTCATGGACTTCGCCGATTTTATGGGAAATGCCGGTATAAAAAAGCACCCGTTCAGTAACGGTTGTTTTGCCGGCATCAATATGAGCAATAATGCCGATATCTCTAATTTTCTCTATTGGATATTGTCTCGCCATAACTACCAAGCAAAATGCGCAAAGGCCTTGTTGGCCTCGGCAACGCGATGAATATCATTTTTCTTCTTAACAGCGTCTCCCATATTCTGGGATGCCTCCATAAATTCATTAGCCAGCTTTTGAGCCATTGGTTTTCCTTTTTTGCCTCTTGCCGCCTGAATTATCCAACGCATGGCCAGGGTGGTTTTTCTTTCTCCGCGAACTTCACGGGGCACCTGATAGCGCGCTCCGCCAATTCTTCGCGAACGAACTTCAACTAAAGGAGAAGCGTTTTTTATTGCCTGGTCAAAAAGGTCTATCACATCTTCGTTCTTTTTTGTTTTTTTAATAATTTTAAAAGAATTATAAAGAACCTTCTGGGCGACTGATTTTTTCCCTTCCTTCATAAGGTGGTTAATAAACTTAGCCACCAAAGCATTGTTGTACTTCGGATCCAGCTGAACTGGTCTTTTAATTTTCTTTTTCTTGCGCATAAATTTAATTCATTATTCAGCAGGCGTTGATTCTGGAGCTGACTCTGCCGCTCCTGAACCTCCCTCAGCGGGAGCGCCTCCCTCTTTCTTGGTGCCGTAACGACTTCTTTTCTGCTTTCTGCCAACAACCCCTTCGGTATCCAAAACTCCCCTGACCACATGATAACGAACACCGGGCAAGTCCTTAACTCTTCCGCCTCTGATTAAAACAACCGAGTGTTCCTGTAAATTATGCCCTTCGCCGGGAATGTAAGCAGTCACCTCCATGCCGTTAGTCAACCTGACACGAGCCACTTTACGCAAAGCCGAGTTCGGCTTTTTAGGAGTAATTGTTTTAACGCTGACGCAAACCCCTCTTTTAAAAGGAGAGGGAGTTCTTTTTGGCTTGTTTCTAATAAAATTAAAACTTCGCCAAAGAGCTGGCGCCTTTGGCTTTTCTTTCGGCTTTTTTCTTTTCTTTTTTATCAACTGTTGGATAGTCGGCATAAATAAAAGTAAAAAAAATAACCTGCCTACAATCATACCCGCCGCCGCATCTGCCGCTTGGCCGCCAGGCTGACATACAGCACTGCAGACGAATACTCAAATAAAATAGCAGATTATTTTTTTTCTGTCAAACTAATGTATCCGTCCATAACATATTGGACTTTTTAGGTGATATAAAATTATCAATAA
>CAYQQO010000012.1:0-16366 GCA_964420115.1 uncultured Candidatus Saccharibacteria bacterium
TTCAGTCCCCAACTTTCCAAACATTCCCGTTTTTTCTCGGACGGACGACGGAGCAAAAGGGCAAAAAGGAAGGGGGTCTGGGGGAAGGAATTTTTGCCCTTTTGCGATTAAGAATAGAGCGTTTCCGCTTTCCTCTGATTAAGAGGAAACCAAAACAGAAAATTTTTCATCTCCTATTAAAAGAAAAAAATGGGGGGCAGAAAAAAATAAAAAATGTAATGAAAAAATTTCTGTTTTGGTTTGCCGTAGCGGAGCGGAGGCAAGCGGAAACGCACCTCATTATTCTGGATTTTGTTCAAAAAAAGTTAGAATTTCAACCAAAAGGTACCGCCAATTTACAATTTTAATAATCTTTTATTTTTATTATGAAAAACAAACTCTCAAAAATAATTTTAATAATAACTATTGTTCTTTTTTTCTCTTTGCAGATATACAACTTTGGGGCTGGCAATAAATTTGATTTAGTGATTACTCTTTTAATTGTGGTGATTCTTTTAGGTATGGTTGGCGTTTACTATTTGATTAGAAAAAAGCAAGATAACGACGGGAATGCTTAGGCGGTATGCTTGTTAACCTGAAGAAAGATTTGGAAAAACTAAGAAATCTCAAAAAAGCGAAGCTTTTGGCCGGGTTTTTTAAAACGGGCGAAGGGGAATATGGCGAGGGTGATGTTTTTTTAGGATTAAGTTCGCGGCAGATTAAAGATTTGGCTAAAAAATATTTAAAAGAGATAGATTTTGATAATTTGCAAAAATTACTAAATTCTGGGATACACGAGCACAGAATGATTGTTTTAAGGATTTTAGTTCTTAAATACGAGAAAGGCGACAGTTCAGAAAGAAAGAGGGTATTCAATTTTTATTTAAAAAACACAAAGAATATTAATAATTGGGATTTAGTTGATGTTTCAGCCCATAAAATTATTGGCCATTATCTTTTGGATAAAGATAGAAAGATGGTGTATAAATTAGCCAGGTCAAAAAATTTATGGGAAAAGAGAATTTCTATTATTTCAACTTTCAGCTTTATTAAAGAGAATGATTTTGAAGATTCTTTAAAAATTTCAGAGATTCTTTTAAATGACGATCATGATTTGATTCATAAAGCAGTTGGCTGGATGTTGAGAGAAATAGGAAAAAGAGACCAGAAAAGAGAGGAAATGTTTTTAAAAAAATATTACAAAAAGATGCCCCGAACAATGTTAAGATACGCTATTGAAAAATTTGATGATAGGAAAAGAAAAATATATTTGAAGAAGTAATATTTTTACACCCAAAACAGGAAGGCAAAATTAATAAAATAGGATTAGAATCAATTTTATTGATTTTTCAGAGATGAAAAAAAGATACCGTATTTGGTATCCCTGGCTCTCTGTTCGTGGATTATGATTTTACGAGTTAAAGGTGTGGCTTGTCGGGCATGTCCATCTCTCTGAAAATTTTGCTTAGCTTGGAGAAAACAAGGGGGTTTTCTTTGACTAATTCGGGTTCGATAAGGGATTGGTAGATCAGATGAGCTTGAATACAGAATTCATCCATTTTCCTTTTATACCCGCGGGAACACCCCGTCTGTTAAGACGGGGATGAGAGCTTAATCCTGTATCTTCTTTTCCTCACATAGTATACTGATGAGTAATGAAGCTAAAAAAAGTTATCTCATACGGTATACAGAAACCAGTATCACATAGCTTGGGCAACCCGCTATCGCAGAAAGATATTGATCAAAGGAGTAGACAGCTATCTAAGAATCAAACTTCAGGAAATCAGAAAATACTATCCAGATTGGGAATACATAGAGATAGGCATACACACTGACCACGTCCATATCCATATGATTATTCCTCCTAAATACTCAATCAGCAAAACAATGGAAACAATCAAGAAAAATACATCTAAATCGCTCAGACAGAAATTCAGCTTCCTCAGAAACGTCTACTGGGACAACAAGGGAATCTGGGGAAAAGGATATTTTGTTTCAACTATCGGTATCAACAAACAAACCATCAGAAACTACATAGCCATGCAGGGAAAAGAAGATACAGGACAAGCGGAGCTTGAACTATAAAAAGAGCCGCGCCTGTAAAGGCGTGGGTATCTACAAAAATTTGTATTTGGAAATGAATACTGATAATATTATTTCTCAAGAAGTAAAAGTAGGCGAGATTGGCGGGTTCTGCGTTGATTTAGCTCATTTTAAGGTTAGTCAGGTTAGGGGGTGTAAGGAATTTGACTATATTATGGAAAGGAAAAACAAAGAAAATCTTTTTTTTCTGTAATCATGTTAGTGGTTATTCTTATGAAAATAATACTGACAAGCATCATCCTGAAAGTGCAAGGGATTTTGAATATTTGAAAGATCTTCTCCTTTTTCTTTTTGGCGATGTTATGGCTATGGAAGTTAATTGTTCTATCAGTCAGCAAATGGAGTATAGAAAATATATTTTAGAAAAAAATTTAAATTAATATATTAATTATGAACGATAATAATCAATTTGAAGGATTTCACGGCGAGTGGAATTTAGGATCGCCGGGCGGCTGGGAATACCAGAAAATGATTCAGGAAATATATCAGCCGGCTTGGCAGAAAATTAAAGAATTAACCGGGGTGGAGGTTGATTTGGACTTAGATAATCATTATTTCAAGCCCAGTTTGAATTTTGCCGACTTGCTGGTTGAAGCCAGTCGTAAAGAAGGTAAAGACCCCTTTATTGCTTTAGTGGCTGAAGAAGAAACATTAAGGGATGTAATAGAAAACAAAAGGATAATTGATTATTTGAATTCATTGGAAGGCGTTACTTCCCAACTGATTGGGCCGAGGAAATTAAGATTGGTTAATAATAAGTTGGTTGTTGACGGCAGGGAAGTGACAGCTATTTTTATGGACTTTAACACTTCTGTTTTGGTGGAACTGGAAAAGAGGCATTCTATTAATCCTTTAATTAAAGCAATTGAAGGAAATATTCTAATTAATCCGCGGGGGATGGAACCAGTTGGGACTAAGGGTGTTTTTGAAGTAGTAACTGATAAATACAAAAATCAATTATCTCAATCAACGGTTTCGCGCACTCCTTGGACAAAGAAGTTTTTTAAAAGAGCAACCATTAGTCCCGACGGAGAGCCGGTTGATGATTTGCTCCGATGGACAGCGGATAATTGGAATGATGTTATTTTAAAGCCAGAGCATGGCTGGTCGGGAAAGGGGATTATCGTCTGCCCGGAAGAGAAAGATATTAAAGGAAATATTAAAAAAGCGCTTCTTGCCGGAAACTATATTGTTCAAAAAATTATTCCTAAAAACATTTGGTCAGAAATGCTGCCTGATATAGACGAAAAATATAAAAAGGTTGTTTTGAAGGAAAGACAAACGGATTTTCGCTGTTTGGTTTCCAATAAGGGGTTGGTTGGTTTTGTTGCTCGTTATGGTGGTATCCCGACAAATGTCGGTTCTGGCGGAGGCGTCCAGGCCTTGGCAGTAGTTAAATCAAATCATTCTCCTAAAGAAGCGGCTCAAATGATTAATGGAGCAATTTTGTCTTTGGACTTTGATAAGGCGAAAGAAATCCGCCAGATTATTAATAAAGGAGCGTTGGATTTGGAATTTATTTATTTAAACGGTCCTATTCCTATCGGGCTTCGTCCCCGAATACTCAGTCAAAAACAGATAGAAGCGCTTGAGAAATATGGAAGAAATCTTTATCAAGATACCTTAATATTGGAAAAGATTTGGCACCAAGGAGGTTTAGAAGATATTGTGAAGATAACCGAGAGGGAAAAGCAAATTGCTAAATTACAGCCAAGAACTGACGGTATGCCGGCGATGATCGCTTCTGACGGCCTGTTTAATTTTGGGGCTGCTTTGCCTGAATAAATTATGAATTCACCAGTTGATGATATTAAGAATAAATTAGATGTAGTTGATGTAGTTGGCAGCTATGTCAAACTGACAAAAGCCGGCAGAAATTACCGGGCTTCTTGTCCGTTCCATGCAGAGAAAAACCCTTCTTTTTTTGTTTCGCCGGAAAGGCAAATGTGGCATTGTTTTTCCTGCAACAAGGGCGGCAGTATTTTTGATTTTGTTATGGAAATAGAGGGGGTGGAATTTTCCGACGCTTTGAGAACACTGGCGCAAAGAGCAGGGGTAGAACTAAAAAAAATTGATCCTAAATTAAAAACAGAGAAAAGCCGTCTTTATGAAATTTGTAATTTAGCCAGCCGCTTCTATGTTAAACAACTGGAAGCCAGCCAAATGGGCAAGAAAATGAAAAAATATTTGGCTTCTCGGGGGCTAAAAGAGGAAACAATTAAAAACTGGCAGATTGGCTATGCGCCGGGAGGGTGGCGGGCGCTTTTTAATTTTTTAAAAGAGCACGGTTATCCAGAAAGCGAAATTATTAAAAGCGGGCTGGCTGTGGCGGTTGATTCTAGAGAAAAACAGCCCTATGACCGTTTCCGTGACAGAATTGTTTTTCCTATTTCTGATATTAACGGATCAATAGTCGGCTTTACAGCCCGGGAAAATCCTAATAGTCCTGACAGCCGGATGGGGAAATATATTAATACTCCCAATACATTAATTTATGATAAAGGGAGAATTCTTTACGGCCTTGATAAAGCTAAATTGGATATAAGGAAGAATGGCCAGTGTGTTATTGTTGAAGGGCAGATGGATGTCATTATGTCGCATCAGGCCGGGATAAAAAATGTTTTAGCTAGTTCCGGCACTGCTTTGACAGAGTTTCAGTTAAGAATTATTAAAAGATATACAGATAATTTGGCTATGGCCTTCGATATGGATTTAGCTGGCCAGACAGCGGCTAAAAGAGGATTTGATTTGGCTGTCGGGCTTGGTTTTAATACAAAAATAATTAGTTTGGCCGATAACAAAGATCCAGCTGACTGCATTTTAGCCAATCTTTCTTTATGGCAGGAGGCAATTAAAAAAACAGAAAAGATTGTTGAATTCTATTTAAAACAGGCCTTAAAGCAGTATGATGCCAAATCTGTTGAAGGGAAAAAGGAAATTAGCAAAATGGTTCTGCCTTTGGTCAAAAAGATTCCCAATAAAGTGGAGCAGGCCCATTGGCTGCAGGAAATGGCCAGCCGTTTGAATGTTTCAGAAAATGTCTTACTTGACGAGATGAATAAAATTAGTGATTATAGCACGTCATATAATAGAGAGGCGGGAAATTATTACCAAAATAGCCAGAAAGAAGGAGGAAGGGAGATAAGAAAAGGGTTTTCTAATACTGAAGAATACCTTTTAGGCCTTATTATTTCAAACTTTGATAAAGCGGGTGGTTATAAAAAAGAGCCGGTTTATCTCTTTGGAAATTCTGAATTCAGGGAAATATTTGCCAGTTTTAAAAAAGCAAAAGAAGACAAAAAAACAAACGCTAATTTTGTAAAAAGCTTGCCCGCTAATTTATCAGCTCAAGTTAATTATTTGCTTTTAAAAACAGAAGCGCAAAAGGATTTGATAGGTGATTTTGATGATGAAAAAGAAATTGCTGCTTCTTTTAATTATTTAAAAAGGCGCTATTTCCGTCAAAGGTTAAGCCAGCTTAATTTGGCTATTAAAGAAGCAGAAAAAAATAAAGATAAAGAAAATTTAAAAAAATTAATAAATCAGTTTAATAATTTATCAAAACAAGCTCATTTTTGCGCCAGCGGGTAATTTGTAAAGGTTGGCGCAAAATGACTAGATATTAAAATGGCTAAAAAGAAAAAAATAAATAAGGGAAGACAGGCTGGAAGCAGAGCTAAAACAGCCAAGAAGAGAAAAGCGGCTAAGCCGAAGAAAAGAGTGGTCAGAAAAACAAGAGCTAAAAAACCGATCAGAAAAAAGCCGGTTAGAAAAAAGAAAACAGCTTCAAGAAGGCCAAAGACAAGGAAAAAAGCAGTAAAAAAACAGGGTAGGAAAAAGGCGGGAGTGACAAGAAAAGCTTCTAAAAGGACGAAAGGGGGGGCAGTTAATGAAGAGGTAATACAAAGGTTGGTTAATCGCGGCAGGGAGAGAGGATTTATAACCGAAGCGGAAATAATCAAATCAGTTCCCCGAATAGAGAAGGATATCAGCGGGCTGGAAAAAATTTACGAGAAGCTTAAAGAAAACAACATTAAGGTTGTTGAGTCAGTTGAGTTTTTAGAGACGCCTTCTCCAGAGGGGAAAAAGAAAGAGAAAGTAAAGGAAATAACCTCTCTCCATCTAGAGGCCTATGATAATGTCCAGATGTATTTAAGAGAAATTGGCCGCATTCCTTTAATTAACCATCAGGAGGAAATCAAACTGGCCAAGCAAATTGAAAAGGGGGATGAAGAAGCAAGGCAAAAACTAACCCAAGCTAACTTGAGGTTAGTTGTCAGCATCGCCAAAAGGTATGTTGGTAGAAGCCGCAATCTTTCCCTTTTAGATTTAATACAGGAAGGCAATATTGGGCTTTTTAAAGCGGTGGAAAAATTTGATTACAGAAGAGGTTATAAGTTTTCCACTTACGCTACATGGTGGATTAGACAGGCCATTACCCGCGCCTTAGCTGACCAGTCAAGAACCATCCGCATTCCGGTCCATATGGTTGAAACAATAAGCAAATATACTCAAGTTAAGCGCCGTCTTTTGCAAGATTTAGGCAGAGAGCCATTGCCTGAAGAAATTGCCGCTGAAATGGATGAGCCGGTGGGAAGAATAAGACAGATTATGAAAATCTCTCAAGAGACAATTTCTTTGGAGGCGCCGGTCGGCGATGATGAAGAAGAAAGCAGTTTGGGAGAATTTATAGAAGACAAAAAAACGCCTTCTCCTTCGCAGGTGGCTGGCAGAAAGCTTTTGCGCGAAAAATTAGAAACTATTATTGTGGAATTATCACCCAGAGAGCAGAAAATTTTGGAAATGCGCTTTGGCTTGAAAGACGGCATTACTCATACATTAGAGGAGGTCGGCCAGGAATTCGGGGTGACCAGAGAAAGAATTAGGCAAATTGAAGCCAAGGCCTTGCAAAAAATACGCCAGCACAGCACTTCAAAGAAACTAAAAGGATATTGACTCGATGGAATCTTCAAAAATAAAAAATATTATTATTCTTTTAACTGAGATATCGGTTGTTTTTTTGATGGCTCTTGATATCCTTCCGCGCGATATGGCCTTGGTAATAACAGGCATAATGGTTTTTTATTTTATTTTTAGCCCCTTGGAAGATTCTTTGTGGGTGTTTATTGCTTCTATTCCTTTGTTTATCGCTTTGCCTATTGCAGATAACTTTGATTCAATGGCTAATTGGCGTATTCTTTTGGCAGGGCTTTTTTTAGTTTGGCTTGTAAAAAACATTAAAAATATTGGTCCTTCTGCTTTTTGGCAAAAAACTAAAGAGATGCTAAGGGAAAGATTAATATCTCTGGTGGTGGTATTTTTGGTTATTGGGATTGTTTCTTTGTTTTTTGCCGTTGATGTTTCCGCTGGAATTAAAAAATTGCTTTTTTTAATAAACGCTTTTTTTCTTTATATAATTGTTAGGGATTTAATTGGTCAAAATAAAGAATTCCTCTGTAAGGTTATTAGCGCTTTTAAGACGGCCATTGGTATGGTTTTGGTAGTCGGTTTTTTTCAATTAGCGGCTGTTTTTTTTATCCCTTTGCACACTTTTTGGCAGTTCTGGGCCAAAAATGTCATTTCAGTTTTTTACGGCCAAAACCTGGCTGACCTTTTGCTTTTTAGTAATACCTGGTTTTCTTATTATACATATCTGCCGCCTTCTTTAAGAATGTTTTCAGTTTTTCCTGATTCTCACTCTTTTGCTTTTTTTATTATTCTTTCTTTGCCCTTTTTATTAACGCCTATTTTTGTAAGAGAAAGAGAAAATATTTTTAAAATAATTGCTAGTTATTCTTTTTTAATACTCGCTTTATTGGCTGTTATTTTTTCCGGTTCCAGGGGGGCATGGATTAGCGCTTTGGGAGCAGGTGTTGTTTTTCTGTCTTTTGTTTTTCTTTATTATTCTTCAGCGGTCAGGAATTTAACTAACTTTTTTCTTCATTGGGCTAAGAATTGGTGGAGGCAGATATGGCTTATTTTTGGCGTCCTAATAATATTTTTTCTTCTTTTCCCTCTTTCATCAGGAGTTCTTTTGCTTTCTCAAAAAGCCCAAATGGACGATTTGGATATGGGAAAACTTTCTTTGTTTGAAAGGGCTAAAAGCATTACCGATTTTTCCGAACTGTCGGCTAAAACTAGATTTCAAATTTGGGACAGGACCCTTGCTTCTGTGGCTGATAATCCTTTTTTGGGGATAGGGATTGGCAATTATCCGGTTGTTTTAAACGAAGATATATCTGCCGCTAAAAAAGGTTCTTCGGCCCATAATCTTTATCTGGATATCGCCGCTGAAATGGGTGTTTTTGCCTTAATTGTTTTGTTGTTTGCTTTTTGGCAGATATTTAAAGAAGGTTGGTTAATTTTTACCAGAGAAAAAGATTCATTTTGCCAGGCTTGGGCCGGATTTTTTGTTCTTGCTTTAATTTGGGTTTTAGCTTATAGTTTATTTGACGTGGTCCTTTTAAACGATAAGGTTCTTTTATTTTTTCTTGCCAATGTCGGCCTTTTGTCGGCCATCCAACACAGCGATGTTACATAAACACCCACTAGTTTCAATTAATTTGCTTACCCATAATGCCGAAGAATATCTTCGTGGTTGTTTGGCGTCTATTTTTTCTCAAACATATCCTAATTTGGAATATTTAATTATTGACAATGTTTCAACTGACAAAACAAGGGATATGCTCTGGGGTTTAGAGCCGCAGGAAAATTTAAGAATTATTTTCAATAAAAAAAATGTCGGTTTTGCCGCTGGCCATAACCAGGGCTTTAAAGAAAGTAGGGGCAAATATATTCTATGCCTTAACCAAGACGCAGTTTTAGATAATAGTTTTGTTAAAAAGGCGGTAGAAGTTTTTGAAAAAGATAATAAAGTCGGCGCGGTCCAAGGAAAACTTTTGCGCTGGAATTCCGGCGGTTTCCTTGACAATAAACAGCTTGGTTACAAAATCAGCCATATTATTGATAATACTGGCTTGGTTATGCTAAAAAACAGACGGATTATTGGCCGGGGGCAGGGGGAGATTGACGAAGGCCAATTTGCTCAATCAGAAGAAATATTTGGCGTTGACGGAGCGGCTCCTCTTTATAGAAGGGGAGCCTTGGAGGATGTAAAAGTTGACGGTGAATATTTTGATGAAGATTTTTTCTGCTATAAAGAGGATGTTGATTTAGCCTGGCGTCTGCGCCTTTGCGGCTGGAGAAACGTTTATCAGCCAGAAGCCGTCGGCTGGCATGCCAGAACGGCAGGGGACAGCGCGGCAATAAACTATTTTGGCATTATTAAAGAGAGAGTTAAAATAAGTCCTTTTGCCAAGAGTATGGCTTTTAAAAATCAACGCTTAATGCAGATAAAAAACGAGCAATTAGGGCTTTTAATAAGGCATCTCCCTTGGTTTTTGCCCAAAGAAATTGCCGCCTGGGGTTATGTTCTTTTTTTAGAAAGGCGCACATGGCCAGCTATTAAAGCGCTTTTTAAAAGGATGCCGCTGGCTTTTAAAAAGAGAAAAAAAGTTATGGCTATGAAAAAAGCCAATACTGCTGAAATGAGAATATGGTTCAAGTAAATATATGAATGAATTTTTAGAAAAAAAAGAAAGAATAAAGAAGAAAAGATCAAAAAAGAAATGGGCAGTAGTTATATTTTTTTTGCTTTTAACCAGCTTTATCGGCCTTTTTTCCCTTAAGACCGGTTTTACCATTGAAAGAATCATTGGGTCAGAAGAAGAGCCGTCTTTTTCACGCGATCCTAATCTCTTACCCAAAGACGATCCTGACAGGATTAATATCCTCCTTTTAGGCATTAGAGACGACATGGATAAAGGAGAGGGTCTTTTTCTCTCAGATACCATTATTTTAGCCAGCGTTGACAAAAAATCAGACCAAGCGGCCATAATTTCTCTTCCTCGCGATCTTTATCATGAAATTTGGTGTGTTGATGGCAGTCAAAAACAAAAAATTAATTTTACCTATGCCCAAGGAGGATTTTCCTGCGCTAAAAAAACAATCTCCTGGATTGCCGGCGTTTATGTGGATTATGCAGTCAGTGTCAACTTTGAGGCCTTGGAAGAAACAATTGATTCTTTGGGAGGAATTACTCTTTATCTTCCCGCTCCTTTTGAAGAAAGAAGTCAATGGACAAAAGAAGGAGAACCCGATAAGGATTATTGGAAAATTGAAGAAATTAACGGAGAAGAAAAATGGGTTTTTCACTTGCCTTCAGGAAGAAATGATTTAAACGGAGAAGCCGCCCTTTATTATACTCGTTCAAGATTTTCAACCAGCGATTTTGACAGAATGAGAAGACAACAACAGGTTATTTTAGCTATTAAAGAAAAAGCTCTTTCATTAAAATTTTTAGCCAATCCGGTTAAAATTTATAACTTTTTAGATATTTTAGGCAGTAATGTTAAGACAGATATGAGCTTGAAAGAAATAAATAATTTGATAAATTTATCGTCATCTATAGATAGCAAAAATATTAAAAGGAAAATATTTGATACAACTCCAGAAGGACTTCTTTACGAAGAATTTATTGATGATAAATATGTTCTTTTGCCTGTTAATAACGACTTTGGAATAATTCAGAAAGCGGTTAAGAATATATTTGATTAAATATTAAATATGCTTTCTATTCTTATCACCCACCATAAAACGCCAATCTTATTAAAGCTTTGTTTAAAATCAATAATGGAAAATATTGGTCAGATTAAGCATGAAATAATTGTTCTTGACAGTGAGTCTCAAAAAGAAACAAAAGATTTAATTGAGGAGAATTTTCCGAAAGTAAAGTTAATTTCTTTTTTGGGAAATGTTGGTTATGCTTATTTGGTAAACGCCGGCATTAGAAAGGCAAAAGGCGATTATTTGCTTATTTTAAACGCTGATATTATAATCCTTAAAGATGCTGTTTTGAAAATGATTGATTTTATGGAAAGCAATCCCGGAGCAGGGATTGTTGGTCCACAGCTTTTAACTTTTTCCAACCAGCATCAGGATTCCTGTTTTAATTTCCCGACGCTGGGCGCTATTTTGGCCCGAAGAACTTTTTTGGGCAAATTGTCATGGGGTAAAGAAAAGATTACGCAATTTTTAATTAAAGATAAAGACATGTTTACCCCAAGAAGAGTTGACTGGCTTCAGGGGTCAGCTATGCTGGCTAGAAAAGAGGCGGTTGATAGAGTCGGCCCAATGGATGAAAGATTTTTTATTTATTTAGAAGATGCTGATTGGTGCAGAAGATTCTGGCAAAACAGCTATGAGGTCGTTTATCTGCCGACTGCCCAAATGGCTCATTATTATTACCGGCTAAGCAAAAAATGGGGCGCCTTTTTAGATATTTTTATTAACAAATATTCTCGGCTGCATTTGATAAGCGCTTTTAAATATTTTAGGAAATGGCGCAGTTCTTCGGCTCTTAGATAGTATTATGGATAAAAAAATAACAAAAAAATATATTATTACTTCTGTTTTTGTGGTGCTTTTAGCCGCTGTTTTCAGCGCTGGCTTTCTTTTTGGCCAATCAAGCAGGCCGTCAATTGAAGAGGTGGGAGGACTGACCAACAAAAGGGCGGGCCAGCCGGTTGATGTTGATTTTAGCTTGTTCTGGGATGCTTGGCGGGCAATTGAAGAAAAATATGTCGGCCGTTTTGACCTAAACCGCCATGAAATGGTCTACGGCGCAATTTCCGGTTTGCTTAAATCATTAGATGATCCTTATTCTGTCTTTTTAAAACCGACAGAGAGCAAAAGATTTATTGATGATATGGGCGGCAGTTTTGAAGGAATCGGCGCTGAAATTGGCATTCGCAAAGGAGTTCTAACAATTATTTCTCCTTTAGAGGGCAATCCAGCCCAAGCGGCAGGTCTTATGCCCGGAGACAAAGTTCTAAAAATTGGCGAGACAGTAACAACCGATTTAACGCTGGACGAAGCAGTAGAATTAATCAGGGGGCCGGAAGGGACAGAAGTGGCGCTGCTTATTGCCAGAGACAACTGGAATGAAGCTAGAGAGATAAAAATTGTCCGTCAGGAAATTATAGTACCTGTTATTGAATGGAGGGAAGTTTCTCTTGATGAAGAAAGCGGCAGAAAAGCCGCCTATATCCAGCTTTATCATTTTACCGAGAGTTCGGGCAGTGAGTTTAAAAAAGTTATTAGAGAAGCGCTTAATATTAACCCAAGCGGTTTAATTTTAGATTTGAGAAACAATCCTGGCGGCTTTTTGGAAATGGCGGTTTATGTCGCCGGCTATTTTATGCCTAAGGGAGAAATAGTTGTTATAGAGGACTTTGGCAACGGCGAAGGAAGGGAAATATATCGCAGTGGTGGAGCTAATCTGGTTGGTAATATTCCTGTTGTTGTTTTAATTAACGAGGGTTCGGCTTCTGCTTCTGAAATTGTTGCTGGAGCGTTGAAGGGAAGGTCAAATATGACTGTTGTTGGCCAGAAAAGCTTTGGCAAGGGATCAGTCCAGCAACTGGAAAAACTAAAAATGGATGCCAGTATCAAAATCACTGTTGCTAAGTGGCTCACTCCTTCAGGCGTTTCTATTAGCGATGAAGGAGTTGCTCCTGATATTGGGGTGGAAATGACTGCTCAAGATGTTGAGGAAATGAGAGACCCCCAAATGGACAAAGCCATTGAAGTATTGAAGAATAATTAGAATATGGCTCATTATTTAAGGCAAAGCCAGATTAAAAACTACTTATCCGAAATCTTTAAAGGGGAAATCACTGATTTAAAGATAGGGGAATTGGGCAAAGGTATTTTGGGTGTTGGCTACGCTTTGGATTTTAAGGTAAACGGTCGGCCCGAGAGAAAAGTTTTAAAAACACTTTTTAAGAACCATTTAGGCCAAGACCACTTTTCTGACAGGGCGCAGTCGTTAATTTTAGCCCATTCTAATTACGGTAATATAGAGAGCCATGTTTCTTCTTTTGATGTTTGCGGGGTCAAAAATAACGGCGCTATTGTTTCTATAGGCCAAGCCAAAGAATTTTTTATTCTGATGGATGAAGCGCAGGGCGATGACTATTTTAATGATTTGAACAGAATAAGCCGGTCAGGCCGGCTTGCTCCTCGGGACAAGAAAAGAGTTGAATCTTTAGCTAATTATTTAATCAAATTACACGGCTTAAAACATAAATCAGACAGCTTGTATAAGAGGAAAATAAGGGACACCATTGGCAGCGGTCAGTCAATAATGGGGATTTTGGACATGTATCCCAAAAAACTAAAGTGGACTAATGATAAAGAGATAGTTCAATTAGTCAAAAAAGGCATTGATTTTTGGGCCAAGGACAGATTTAAAAAACACCGCCTTTGTCAAATCCACGGCGACTTTCACCCGGGAAATATTTGGTTTAAAAAAGACAACAGCTTTACTTTGTTAGACAGGGCTCGCGGCTCTTTTGGTGAAGCGGCTGATGATATTTCTTCTTTGACAATAAACTATATTTTCTTTTCATTAATACACTTTGGCGAATTTGATGGTCCTTTTAAAAAGCTTTCAGATCTTTTTTGCCAATCTTATTTCAAAAAAACAAAAGATGAAGAAATGAGAGAAATTATTCAACCATATTTTGCTTTTAGAACAATAGTGGTTTGCAACCCTCTTTTTTATTCAGATAGCTTTTACGGCGGATCTAATAAGGCCAACCAGGTAAGAAGAAGAATGTTTAATTTTGCCAATAATATTTTGGATAAAAAAGAATTTGATTGGGGGAAGATTAATAAATATATTTCTTAAAATTTTAAAAAGTAAAAAGGATGCCTGCTTGAGACATCCTTTTGTTTGTCCTGAACGTTTGTTTTTTAAGGAAATGTCATAAGGGCGACAGAGCCAGTCCGGTGTGTTTTTTGGCCGAGCTGAAGATTTTTAGGAGATTCCAAAGAACCGAGTTGCGTGATTATGTCAATTACTTCGCCGTGGGTGATCAAGGCGATTCTTCTGCCTTGGTATTTGAGAAGCGTTTCCAACAGGCCGTGGAGAACAGTGATAGCGAAAGAAAGTAAAAAAGGGGGGTCGTTGTTGAATTCTTTCATAAATTTCTTCTCGGGTTGTCCGTCGGTAAGAACTGATTTAACAACTTCTTTCGGCCATGCCGATGTAAAGCCACAATCTCTGAAGCTGTAGTAGACTATAAGATAAGGGTGTCCTATTGTTTTGGCAATGAGCTCTGCTGATTCTCTCGCTCTTTTCCGCGGACTGGATAAAAGAATGTCTTTTTCGCTCCAGCCCATTTCTATAATTTTTCTGCCGCTCTTTATTGCCTCCTCTTTGCCTTTTGAATTCAGCGGCGGATCAAAAACAACAGATGAGTCATTGGTCAAAATAGCGCCTTTCGGATAGTTGTATTTCACCTGTCCATGCCTTACAAGATAAAGAGTAGTTGATTCTTCAAGCCAGTCTTTAATAGAATGGCTGGTTGTGGCAAAAAATTCTTCCAGCCAGTCCTTTAAAACCAATATTTTGTCAGCTGTCGCCTCCATCTCGTGCTCCTTTTCTGTTTAGTTTTAAGAAAGAACTGCTTTGTTGTATTTAGGTATATATAAACAATATGTTTATCTATTATTAATTACATTCTCTTTTTTGTCAAATTTGATTAATGGTTGCAAAGTGATATAATGGCATGTAAGAATAGCTCGCGTTGTTAACACTTTTAAGATAAGATATTAACAACATAGCTATACACAAATGGCAGTATGAAAAAGCAGGTAAAATTAAAAATTTACGGGCGGGTCCAAGGTGTCTTTTTTCGCGATTCAGCAAGAAGAAAATCTAAAAAACTTGGTCTTGTTGGTTGCGCCAGCAATAAGGATGACGGAACAGTAGAAATAGTGGCAGAAGGAGAAGAAAGGGGGTTGAAAGAGTTAATTAAATGGTGCTATAATGGACCTATGCTGGCTAAAGTTGATAAAATAGATATTGACTGGCAAGAGCATACTGGTCAGTTTAATGAGTTTGATATAAAATATTAAAGGTATGAAAATAATTTTGTTAAAAGATGTAGATAAATTAGGTAAAGCCGGCGATGTTAAGCAGGTGGCTAACGGCTATGGCCGCAATTTTCTAATTCCCAAAAAATTAGCTGTTTTAGCCACTAAATCAGAATTAAGCAAACTGGACCAGCAAAAAAAGATTGAAGTGGAAAAAGCAGAAGAAGAGCTCTTTAGATTTCAGGAAATTGCCAGTCAATTAGACGGTTTAGAAGTAGAAATAAAGGCCAAAGCAGGGGAGGAAGGGAAGCTTTTCGGCGCTATCACTCCTACTCAAGTTGTTAAATCTCTTGCTGAAAGAGGATTTGAAATTGATGTTAAACATATAATTATAGAAAATCCAATAAAAGATTTAGGTGAGCACGAAGTGACCATAGAATTTCCTCATAATTTAGAAGTAAAAATAAAACTTATTGTAGCAGAAGATGCATCAGAAAAAGATAAAAAAAATAAAGGCGGAAAAGAAGAATGATTTTTTATTAAAATTAGCAAAGAAAAAAAAGCGTGCCGTTTGGCGCGCCTTTTTCTTTTGATAATTCAAACTCTTTATTTTACATTGACTACCTTGACAACTCTTCTTGACCCGTCAAACCTTTTTATTCTTTTACCCACAAAATTAACCACCCCTTTAGCCGCTGCGTAAAGGGTGTCGTCTTTGCCCCTGCGAACATTTTTGCCAGCGATAAATTTACTTCCTCTTTGGCGGATAATAACATTCCCGGGCTGGGCATTTTGGCCGCCAAACAATTTAACTCCCAAGTATTTTGGTTGTGAGTCGCGGCCCAGCGAAGTTGATCCTGCTGATTTTGTTTTAGACATATACAATAATGTTATCTAATGTAAGGGAATTAGTCAAGAACCACCAATCTGACATATTTTTAACCGTCAGCATTGTTTTAATTGCTTTAATTAGTTTTGGCGCTGGCCGGCTCACTTCCAGCTCAAACAACCAAGCGCAAATTATTATTCAAAATCCGCCAACGCCGACAGCTTCGGTTGAGCAATCAGTCAGAGCGGGGGAGTCGGACCAAGAGCCCCAAGAAAAAGGAATATTTATTGGCAGCGCCAACAGCGATAAGTACCACTGGCCTGATTGCCAGTGGGCAAAAAGAATTTCTGGAGAGAATCAAGTTTGGTTTTCATCAGAAAAAGAAGCTCAATCAGCCGGATATATTAGATGTGGTAATTTTGAGAAGTATATACCGGATAATTACCAAGCGGAATGAATTGCATAAGTTCACATACATATTGGACTCTTTAAGGGTCTGAATATGTATGCAGA
>CAYQQO010000013.1:0-15600 GCA_964420115.1 uncultured Candidatus Saccharibacteria bacterium
AACATACAATTTGGCTCCGCGGGTAGGATTCGAACCTACAACCCACTGGTTAACAGCCAGTTGCTCTACCATTGAGCTACCGCGGAATATTATGCATATTTAGCTGTTAAAACTATTCTATAATATATTAATCCCCTAGTAAAGCGTCAAGAGTCGTTTTAGCGCATTTTGTCCAAGAGAATTTACGGGCCTGCAAAAGGCCTTTTTTTGTTAAATTATCTCTTAATCGTTTGTTTGTCAGTATTTTTTTTATGACTTGGGCTATTTCTTCTGTATTTGATGAATTTTCAATATACATAGCGGCATTGTTGGCCACTTCCGGAATAGATGCTTTTTGGCTTGTTATTACGGGCGTGCCGCAAGCCATTGCTTCTAATATTGGGAAACCAAATCCCTCATAATCTGAAAGCCAAATTAAAAGATCTGCGGCACTGTAAATAGGAGCAATATCTCCGCCTTTTACATAATCTTTCATTAAAATCGCTTCTTTTTTAAGACGCTGGTTAGCCTCTTTTATTATTTTCTCAATATCTATAAATGGGTTAGTGTGATTTTTCCCAATTATTAATAACTGATAATTTGGCCGTTGGTTAGCTGTTTTTTCAAATCCCTCTATTATTTTATCCAAGTGGCGGCGGTTGAATATTGAACCAATATAGAGAATAAATTTGTCTTTTATTTGATATTTCTCTTTTATTTTCTTTAAAACTGATTGGCCTCTTATCGGCTTGAAAGAATTATCAACTGCTAAGGGGGCAACAATAATTTTTTTCGGATTAATTTGAAAATGCCTTACTATTTCCTCTTTGGTAAATTGTGAAGGGGTAAATATTGTCTTGGCTCTTTTTATAGCTATTTGCGATACTTTTTTAAGAAGGATTTTGTCTAAAAAACGCCAGTTGTAGAGTTCTGGCCGGGCTTGGTAAATAATATCATGGGGAGAAAGGGCAATTCCCCTCCTATAGAATACTGGAGCAATATAGCTGGGAGAAAAAAGTATATCTATTTTATCTTTTTTAGCCGCTTTAGGAAGAAGCCAATGAACAAAGAAGGCATTGCTCTGGATGGGACTTTTTAAAATTTTTCTTTCAAAAGCAGGATTAGTCAGTTTTAAATCACTAGGAATTTCTTTTTTGAAATAAAGGACAAAGCGCAAATCAGAAGATAAATCAAAATTATCCCACTGATAAAGAAGACTCGCTAAATAGCGGCCCACCCCCGTTCTTTGTCCTTCTATATTATGCGCGTCAATGCCAATTATCATATATTGCCTTTTTTCCCTAAATAAAAATCATTAATTCCTTTTAAAGCTGCCTTAGCCCACATTCTTTTTGAAGGAAAAAGCAGTTTTACCAATTGTTTAACTGCCCGCCATAAAGCGTCTAAATGGACAAATGGTTTTAAATAGAAAGGAGTATATTTTTTAGCCATAACAAGGCCGTTTCTAATGTGATAATAAATATATGAAGATGAGCCGGAAATACTGCTTTTTGATCCTTTGTGCCATATGACTGCTTTTGGAACAAAAATACATTTATAGCCCCTTTTTCTCGCCTTTAACGACCAGTCAGTGTCTTCATAATAAAGGAAATATTCTTCTGGCATATATCCTATTTTTTCTATCACTTCTCTTTTTATTAACAGACAACAACCGGTTAAATACTCTGTTTCTTGAATATCGGGTTTATCATATCGGCCTTTGTCTATTTTGCCAAACCCTCGCATTTCCCCTTTGTTATAGAGCCAATTGACTTTCCCGCCAGCGGACCATATTTTTTTAGAAGCGTTTTCAAAATATATTTTAGGGCCGATCATGCCAAAGTTTTTATCTTTCTCCCCTGCTCCAACTAATTTTGAAAGAAAATTCCTGCTAACTACAGTATCGTTGTTCAAAAGAAGAATATAATCGGCGCCTTTTTCAAGAGCATACTTAATACCAACATTATTGCCGCCGGAAAAGCCCAAGTTTTCTTGGTTATAGATAAATTTAATATTGGCATCAGACAGTTCTGGCTTTTTTTTTGAACCATTATCAACAATGACTATCTGATAATTCTGGTAGTCATTGTTTTTAAGCGAATCAAGGCACTCTAAACTGTCCGGCCATCTGTTCCAATTAAGGATGATAATAAAAACTTTTGGCATAAAAAAATAATTTACTCCAACAGAAATTATACCTTGATTTTAACAGATATTATAAAGACAGTAAAAGAAAAGAGCGCTGGGGCTTTTTACCACAGCGCTCTTGGGTAAACTCGTTGGTTATTGGCAGAGGAATATATCCTCCAAAGGAGGATACTGAAATGTGAGAATCTGCTTCTCCCTCTCTTGCGAGTCTCCTACCTCCGCGATCATAACCGTCTCTACAAACTGTTGTTGGAACAACAATTCGTAGAGAGAAAGAGGAACCGGCGCCTCAATGAGGTAGCCGTCCTCAACTGCCAGTTCTGGGAAGAAATACGTATCCACCCCGATCGGAAAAACAACTGTCACCGTCTCTGTTGGAGGCCCGGTGAAGTTAAGGCCAAACCGCAGAAGAACAAAATCCTCCTGCAGACAGACCTCTCTTACCCAGAAACGGGCAATCTTGGGAATATCCACCTGATACTCGGAGGTGTAGGTGCCGTGCATGGTTGAAAGATACAAGCAAACAACATGCTCTCCGGGATGCTCCATTATGATAAAATCACGGATAGCGCTCTTGGCAGAATCAATAGAAAGCGGAAATGGATATGTATCTTGAGGATCAATCCACTGAACAGGAATCTTCCCGTCCAGAACCACCAAACTCCAAAGCATCCGGTAGTCGGCCGTCGCATCCACCTCCAACACATACTGACCGTGCTCCCAGCTATAGTAGGGAGGGTAAAAATTCACCTGGGGCTTTTCAGGAATTTCCTGGCTGATGGCAACCGCGGTCGCCATAAGAAAAAACACCACCGTCAAAGCAATCCTCTTCATCTCTTTCTCCTTTCTTTGTTCGGGTTTTTTCTTTTACGCTTCAAAGTACTAACTAACTAAATGTAGTATATCAAATATATTATAATATGTCAAATAATTTTGGCGGATTGAGGTTTAGCAATAAAAAATATCCCTGCTCAAAAACAGAGATATTTTCTTTCCTTGATAAAATATATTATCTTGCCACTATAATCTCGCTAAGACTTTCTGTGTCACAAGCCCTGACTGTGACAATGCCGCTTGCTGCTCTTTGAAAAGTGTATCCAGTCAGAGATGAAGTCCAACTGCCATCCCCATTAGGACTGACTGGAATAGTGCCTAAATACCCCTCTGTTACTAAATCATCAGAACCGCTTGTTAAATCAAGACAGACATTCTGGGTAGGGTCAGTGGTACAGTTATTGGTAACTCCAGTAGCAGTCGCTCCGCTGGCGCATGTGCCTATTAAATAAACTTCGCCGGCAGTTGTTCCGGCAACAGCAGAAGAATAACCCCCGCCATTATCAACCTGATCTATTTTAATAGCGCTCAAAACCGCTGAAACATCTGCCCACCTGCTGGCATCTCTGGCGTCCCTGAACCTTGTTAAAGGATCAAGAGTGACAAAAACAACAGCCGCTATCACAGCAATAATAGCGATAACTATTAATAATTCTATTAGTGTAAACCCCCGCATATAAAAAGCAATTAAATAATTAATAATTAACGTCAGATCCCTCTTCCGAATAATTATTGATTATTGATCGCTGATATTTTTATTTATGTAACTACCGAAGACCCAACCTTCGGCCTCATCGTCTATTTTTATTTTATACCAATTATCCGATTCTTCCAATTGTGGATAAATATCTCCTGGATAAACTCTTGTTATTTCTTCATAATTTGTCCCCGGCCCCCCTCTGACCCTCAACCACCCTGTCTCTGTTTCTAAAACAACAATAGTGGTTGTCACGCTTTTTTCTCCAGTTTCTCCCATCTCCTCTTCAATTATTTCCTCCTCTGGTTGGTTATTCTCATTTTCTTCTAACTGCTCCTCTATATTTTCTTCTATTTGGCTCTGCAGATGGCTTTCTCTTGCTTTTCTATTTTTGTCCCTATACCAAAAAGCTAAAACAACCAGTAAAATACCGACAATAACAACAGCTAATAAAAGAATTTTTCTATTTTTTCTTTTAGACGGGTTAACTTGTCCGACCGGCAAAGCTGTCGGCTTTTCAGGCGCGCCTCCTCTATTTTCAATATCCTTAACCAATCGCGGGCTTTCCTTTTTGTCTTTTTCTCTTTTACTCTGCGGCAATTCATCTCCTGCAAGCTTAATTGACGGATCTCTTTCTTCCCACTTTTTATCAACCCCTTTTAAGGCTAGGCCAACAGCGCCTATATATTCAGTAGAAAGACCGACTTTGTCTAAAACCGACTGACCTAAACGGACCCTTGCATCTAAATTAGATGACAAATATTCAATAATTCCCTTTAATTTGCTTGAACCGCCGACTAAAATTACTTCGCTTATCTGTCTGCTTGTTTTATCTTCAAAATATGTAAGAGCTTTTTTAATTTCCTTGTAAATTGGCTCCAGCGACTTTATTAAAACAGGGAATATTTTGCTGTTATTACTTGCTACGCCCTTCTTTATTTTTTCCTCTTCCGCTTTTTCTAAACTATAGCCCAAGCTTTCGGAAATATTATTGGTAAAAGAATTACCAGCTATATTAATTGAATGAGAATAATAAACAGCTCTTTTATCAGAAACAACTATATTTGTCACAGCGGCGCCAATATCAACTAAACAAACAGGCCCTTCCGGCATCTGAGACAAACCCCTTAGAGTAGCCAATATCTCAATATCAAATTCTTCTATTTCTATCCCTAACTGATTAAAAAACCTCTGCCACTCCAAAACAACCTGTCGACTGGCGCAAACTAGCAGAATAGTTAGCCGCTCGCCGTCTTCTTTTATAATTTTATATGAATATACCAAATCATCTTCTTCCAAGGGAATTATTTTTTTAGCTTCTTTTAAAACAAGCTCATCTGTTTGCCCTTTTCCTTTTTGGTATATTTCCAATGTCTGGGTGTAAACCTGGCTGTCAGGCAAAGCAAAAATAAATTCACTGCTCCAGCCGCCAAAAAGCCCTTTTTTGCCCAGTTCTACTGGCCCTGGTTTAGCTTTTTTAAACAATTGCTTAACAGAAAGAACCAGCTTTTCTTTGTTCTTAATCCTGCCGCGCTCTACAATGCCCGGCCCCAACTGGATGCGGTTTAAAACAGCCAAGGTAATTTTCTTGTCTTTTTTTTCCAGACCAACCAACTCAATGGTATTATCAGCAATATCAAGCCCAATAGATATTTTTTTAAATAAGTTCGCCATTTAATTAGATACTTCCTGCCAGGAATCTATAATAATATCGCTTCCTGAAAGAGTAACCTGCGCCTCTATTTTTTTATTATACTGATCAACTGTGCCAAGGACGGTAATTAGCCGATTATTGCCATTGACACTTACTGACATTATACAAGATCCGTCACCTACCGCCAACAAATAACCATCCACCTGATAGTTGTTGTCAAGGCTGATTTGACGAAGCGCCTCCTCAACGCAAGCATTGGCAGCGGCCAAGGCCTCTTTCCCTTTTTGAGAAGTATATGATAATTCCAATTCTCCTAAGCCAACCACAGAAGCGGTATAGGCCATTATTAAAGCGGCTGCCCCGACAACTATAACAACCAAAAGAGCCGCTATACCTCTTTGATTTGTTTTTTTTGCTTTCTCAACCATAATTACTGCCTCAAGCTAACAGCTGTTTGGAAACTTTGCGAATAATTGTAATCAACATCTCCGCTAAGATTATTAAATTCAACAGTAAGAATTACCCTAATATTTTCTCTTTCGCTTCCGCTGGTTAAGTTATTAAAAACTAAATTGGTTATTTTCACCTCGTCGCTGGTAACAGCCGCAGGAGCAGTTGTCCCTTCAACAATCTGTAAAACACCGTCGTTTTGATTAAGATTGATAATAGTCGGGTTTTTGCTTGGATCAGCCATTTCTAAAGATAAAACTCCCGGATCGCTGTCAAAAATAGAAGAAACATTAACTTCTTTGGCGTTTCTTATTCTCTGACTAATTACATCCAATGCCATTCTACTGTTAGCTCCCACTTCAGAGATAACATAACTTTTATCTCTTGACCCGCTGATAGAAAAAGCGAAAACAACAAAGCCGGCTAAAACCAAGCCGGTAATAGCGACATAAATAATTGTTTCAATTAAAGTAAATCCTTTTTCTCCCATTTTTTTAAGCTTCCGGCCAAGGAATTGAAATTTATTACGGGATAGTCCATTGACATCCTTGCTGTGACAAACAATCCGCCTCATCAGTATAATTACTGCAAGGAGTGGCTGAACCGCCGCAGTATGTATCGCTCCATAAGCAGCCAAGCTGTATTTCACAGGAATTCTGGTCAGAAATATCCGAACAGTCAGTACAAGCGCCAAAACACCAGAATAAGAACCAGAAACAGCCGTCTTGGCTCTGACATTGATTTAATGTCAACCCCCGGCAAGAAACGCAAGAACCAGAACAATTACTTGTCTGCCAAGCGCAGCCGTTCTGGTCTTGGCAAGCGCCCTGCTGATCAAAATTATCGCAGGAAAGAGACGTCCCCTGACAAAAAGGAGCTTCTGGATCGCCCGGGGCCAAAACAATAAACTCTGCCTCATTAACAGAAGAAGCAGAAAAAACAGCGCAACTTTCCCTGCTCCCTGCTGTCCCATAAAGCGCTCCTCCGACATCATAAGACCCTATTAAAGCAAGCGAAGTAGGAACAGAAATATCCAAAACCTGCAATTGGGTCTGGCTGGCGCTGTTAGCGGCAAAAAGATATTTAATGTCTTTATCAAGAGCTAAGTCATTAACAGAAGAGCCGGCGCTAAAATCACTTAAAAGAATCGGCATATCAGGAGTTGAAATGTCAAAGAGAGAAATTTGGCCGTTGTCCTGGCCAATAATGACATAACTGCCTTGCCCAACAATTGTCAGAGCGTTTGCGCCGCCAGGCAGATTATATGAACCAACCAAATTAGGCGAAGCAGGCAAAGAAACATCAACCACCTGCAATTCCTGACTATTGACGTCAGAAGCAATATAAGCGTAATCGCCTAAAACTACTATTTCATTTGCCGCTCCTATCAGATTTAAAGCCCCAAAAAGATTAGGCGCGCTCGGCGAAGAAACATCAATAATATACAATTCCTCCCTAAAAAAACTTGATTCTGTGACCAAATAGGCCATATTGCCGCTCAAATATATGCCGTTAGCGTCTCTGTTGCCAAAGGCATTGTAACTGCCTATTAAATTCAAGGAAGAAGGACTGGAAATATCAATAACTTGCAGTTCCTGATTATTATCACTGGAAGCAATATAAGCATAATCCCCCGAAAGAAAAATATTAAGAGCCCGCCCTGGCAAATTAAGCGAATCAACGATAAAAGGAAGAGATATATCAGAAACATCAACTGCCAAAAAATTAGGATTGTCCCCGCCTCTGACTAAATAAGCATAATCCCCTTTATGAGCAATTTTTAAGGCGTCTTGATTGCCGGATAAATCCAGACTGCTTTGTGATGAAATATTAGCCCAGTTGCAAATAAGCTCGGTGGTATCCAGCCAATTGGTCAAATAACTAATTTGTTTAATAATGTTTTCAATTCCGGCGCGGATAGACCAGCTAACGCTAACTTTTACTTCCCTGCTGTACCGATCAATCATTGCCCCGGGAGCAGACGATTCAACAATATTGTTATTACTGTCTCTATAAACATCAGATAGTATTATAGTTCTTTTAAATTGGCCTATCATCTCGCTTAAACCTTCGCTTAGGGTCCATCTGCCTCCGTTTATCCCTAAAATACACTGCTGGCAGGTTAAATTATCCCAATTATTATCTCTAACAGAACGGACGCCTTCCATTCCTTCTTGAGCCAAAGATTCCGCCTGTATTTGCTCTACAGACTGTTCTAAACTAACAAAACTGCCGAGAGTTAAAGAGACAATAGCGGCTCCCATCAACGTAAAAACAGCCATGGCGACAATAAGCTCTATAATGCTCTGACCACGGCTAAAACTATTTCCCTCTTTTAAAAACCTATAACCAAACATTTAAACCATTCTTAAAACCATCAATTTTCCTCAATCATACCCAAATTATTAATAGCGATAATTCTGCCTCCGCCTGCCTGATGAGTCAAGGTAATTGTCCCGCTGTTGTCAGGCGCCCCTATCTGTTTTGAAAAATTTATTTCGTTGTTTGCTAAATTAGTAGACAAAGAGAGCCCCTTATCAAGAACAGCCTCTCTATCATAATTAGCATCTCTGCTTTGGTAAGACCCCCCCTGATACAAAACATACCTGTCCTGCTCCAATTTAACCCCATAAGAAGAATTATTAAGCCGAGAAACAGAATTTTGTCTGGCTGCTCTGACTGTCTGAATTATCAAACTGGTATTTTCGTTTAGCTGGCTGGAAATATTTAGATTACCATAAATACCAACAGAGGCAGCCGCCAATATTAAAGAAATACTCAAAATTACTGCCAGCTCAACAAGGGTAAAGCCATCTTTTTTTTTAAAAACAGAACACTGCTTATTAATAACTGCCATTTTAAAATTTAAAAAGATTTTAATTACCTCCCTCTAATATTGCCTGTTATTTCGTAAATAGGGGTGATTATTGACAGGGCTAAAACTGCCACCAAAAGACCAACAACAATCAACAAAGCCGGTTCAATAATAACAGTCATCTTTTTTGTGGAAGCATCAACTTCTTCTTCGTAAAAATCAGCCAGATAAAAAAGCGTTTCTTCCAGTTTGCCGGATTCTTCGCCCACCCTAATCATTCTGGCAGCCATTTTAGGGAAAAGACTCTCAAACCCGTCCAAAAGCTCGGAAAGCTTTACCCCCCTGCCAATTCTCTGGCAAATTTTACTAAGCGCTTTTTTGTAATAATAATTATTGATTGTATCGCGGCTAATTTTCAATGACTGGTCAATAGTCAGCCCGCTTTTAAGTAAAGTAGCCAATGTCCGACAGAAACGAGCCAAATTAGTATGACGGGCGACCTTTTTAATTACCGGTGTTTTCAAAAGAAGATAGTGACTAATTGGCCGAAAAAACTTCTGCCTAAAAAGCCAGACGAAAAAGAAAACAACAATAATTACCCCTAAAAACAAAATTAAGCCATTGCTTTGGATAAGATGGGAAAACCATATCAGCCCCCTGGTAGTCAGCGGCAGTTCTATTTTTAAACCCTCAAATAAAGGGACAATTTTAGGCAAAACAAGAAAAGATATAACTAGGCCCAAAATAAAAACGGCTATCAAAACCACTATTGGGTAAAACATAGCCGACTTTATTTTAGAAACCAAATTTTTTTCTTTTTCCAGCTGCTCGGCGATATGGGATAAATTTTCATCCAATGTGCCTGATTCCTCCCCGGCATAAGTAGCGCTGACAAACAAACTGGGGAAAACATCTTTGTAATTTGAAAAAGAAGACGAAAGTGAATGTCCGGCCTGAACTGATTTTAAAACACTTTCTAAAACTTTTTTTAATCTGCCGCTTGAAGAATCAATGGCTATGCTTAAGGACTCGCTGACTGTTAAGCCGGATTTAAGCATTATTGCCAAATGCTTGGCAAAAAGAGCTTTTTGGACAAGAGTAACAGGACCAAAAGAAATCTCTTTTTCTAACAAACCTGTTTTTTTCTGTCTTTGTTGTTTAGACATTATTTCTGCATCCCTCCCTATCCGCCACAGGCGGATAATTGAGTTACCCGCTCAAAAGAGCAAATTGCAACAAAATTAATTAAAAATATTAGCTCTTTTTTACTTTAACTAAGTTCTCTTTTACTATTTGAGGCAGTTGATTGACTGAAAACTCTGTTTTAACCAAGTAGGCGCTGGCCCCCAGCTCCAACCCCTTTTTTATATCGGAGTCCTGACCCAAATTAGTTAAAATTATCACTGGGGTATTCTTTGTTTTAGGATTAAGCTTTAACTCACTTAAAACCTCAAAACCATTCTTGCCCGGAAGAATTAAATCCAGAATAATTATATCAACTTCTTTAGCAGCGATTTTATTAAGCCCCTCCTGACCAGTTAAAGAGCTAAGAACCTCAAAGCCCTCTTTTTCAAGCTTGTTGCTATAAAGCTTTAATAAAAATTTATCGTCTTCTATAATAAGCACTTTGTTTTTACTCATGTTTTTTTGCAGGAAAAGAGAAGCAAAATTTGCTTCCCTCCTCTTCTTTAGATTTAAACCAAATTTTGCCGCCGCTTTTCTCAATAAAGGCCTTTGAAATAAAAAGGCCCAAGCCAGTCCCTTCAGTTGTCAAGCTTAATGTCTTTTCACTGCGATAGAATTTTTTAAAGATTTTTTCCTTATCAGCTTCCGGGATGCCAATACCTACGTCCTTACAGCAGAAAACAACTTCCCCTTTTTCTTTTTCCAAAGAAACCTCAACACGCCCCCTCCTTTTATTATACTCTATAGCGTTAGAAATTAAATTATTAACCGCCTGTTTAACCCTTAAGGGATCAACATAAACTTTCGGGGTATTATCGGCCACCTTCAAAAAAATTTCACAGTTTTTTGCCTTAGCCAACGACGTAAAATCATTTACTGCCTCTTTAACTATTTTTTCTAAATTTATCCATTTAGGATGTAAATCTATCCTGTTTTCTTCAATCCTGGAAACATCCAGTAGATTTTTAACCAATTCGCTCATTTTAACGGCATTTTCCAAAGCATCGTCTAAATATTCCTTCTGTTTTTTATTAATTTTGCCTAAATCTCCTGCCAATAAAACCTCTAAATAGCCCTTAATGGCTGATAGAGGCGTTTTTAATTGATGAGAAACAATAGAAATTGATTCAGTCAGTTTGTATTCAGTAAGAGGTTTTTTTGTCTTTTCTTTCATAACAAAAGACCGCGCCCATCATAATTAATTATTATTCTCTAATTACTCTTAATATTTCCTCAAGAGTTGTTTCGCCCTTAAGAACCTTATCAATCCCGTCTTCCAGCATTGTTGTCATGCCGTTTGCTACAGCTGTTTTCATAATTTCTCCGCTGGCTGCCCGTTTAATAATCAAATCCTTAATACTATCATCCATTTCTAATACCTCAAATATACCTATCCGACCAATATAACCGCTGTTGCCGCATAGTTTACATCCATCCCCTTTATAAAGACGAAGATTCTCCAGTTTTTTATGCCCTTTTTTTTCTAAAATTTCCAAAAGATGAGCATCGCGCATTATCACCTTCTTTTCCTGATCTGTTAAATTATATGAGGCGCGACACTTCTGGCAATTTTTTCTGACCAATCTTTGGGCAACGGCAATATTTGCTGTTGAAGCGACCAAAAACGGCTCTATCCCCATATCAAGCAAACGAGGAAGGGTCGTCGCCGCATCATTGGTATGTAAAGTTGATAAAACCAAATGGCCTGTCATGGCAGAATTAACGGCTATGCCGGCAGTTTCTTCATCTCTTATCTCGCCGACCATAATAATGTCCGGGTCCTGCCTGATAATAGAACGGAGACCCTTGGCAAAAGTGAGATTGGTTCTGAGATTAACCTGTATCTGACTAACGCCCTCAATGTCATATTCAACCGGATCTTCAATAGTGGCAATATTAACTTCTGGTTTGTTCAAAATTTTTAAAATAGCGTAAAGGGTAGTTGTTTTACCAGAGCCAGTCGGGCCAGTAGCTAAAATCATCCCATAAGGATTTTTAATCGCTTTTTCCACTTTTTTGTAATCCCCGCCGCTTAAACCAAGATTCTCTAAACTAAAACGGCGCGATTTTTCAGAAAGCAATCTCATCACAACATTTTCCCCCTCTGTTACCGGCACCACAGAAACCCTAACATCAATTTTTTCCTCTTTTGTGTCAAAACGAAATTTCCCGTCCTGAGCAGCCCTATGTTCGTCTATTCTCAACTTTGAAAGAATTTTTATCCTCATTAAAATAGAGTCATACAGGCCCTTGTCAATATCTAAAACATTGTGCAAAACTCCATCAATTCTGAAACGAACAACCACCTTTTTTCTTTGCGGCTCTATATGAATATCAGAAGACCTGTTTTGATAACCATATAAAAGCAAAGAATCAACCATTTTAATAGTTAATTCATCTTTTTGTTCTCTGGGCAACGACTCATCTTTAAGCTGTTTTAAAAGTTCGTCAAATTCCTTCTTAAGCCCTATCCTATACCTATCCAAAGCGTTTTTAAAATCTTTTTTTGTAATATAATAAGGGATAATATTTTGGCCAACCCTTTTTTCAATAATATGCTTAATCGTCAAATCAGCAGGATCAAGCATCCCCACCTTAATGCCTTTATCAGACATTGAAAAAGCAATCACTCCCCTGGAATTAGCCACCACTTCCGGTATTAAATGTAAAACATCGTCCTGGATGGGCTCCTTATCAAAATCAACAAAAGGAACCCTCAAATGAACAGCGATAATTTGGCCCAAATGAACATCTGAGACAATATCATTTTCAACCAAATAATCATCCAAGGGAATATTTTTCTTTTCTGCTTTTATCTTAGCAGAATTAAACTGCTCTTCACTGATAAGATTCGCTTCTAAAAGCAGATTTTTCAATTTGTCCGGCGTTATTTTCATATATTCAACCTTCTTTCAACCAGGTAACCGCTTCTTTTTTGCTTGTAAAAAATTTTAATTTATCTGAATGGCCCAGCACTTTAGCAATTAAAACAAAGGCCACTCTGGCAAACAAACTTTTAGTCACAAAGGCAATTTTTTTTAACTGCTCATGGGAAATTATAGAGCCATAAATGTTTCTTGATTTGTCAGGAATAAGCACCCCTTCTTTGTTGCCCCAAGCCAGCAAATCAACCAGAATACTATACTCTCCAGAAGGGTCTTTTCCAAAAATATCAAAACACTCCTCTTTAACCATTTCAGCTATCCTATCGGCATCACATGGGTCAAAGCCGGTCCAAGAAGAAGATATGGTAATAATATTATCTTGACCAAGAGAAAGTTTGTATATTTTTTTTAACTCTTTGTCGCCTTTCATGCCTTTCAACAAACTAAACTAATACCCTAAATACTCTTTTAATAATATAACATATTAGCTAAAAAAGAAAAACAAAAAGCCCGTCCACAAGCGCGAACGGGCAAAATCATTATAAAGAAGAAAAACAATAACATCCAGCCGGAGCTGACGCTAATCATCCAAATTCTCCAGCTGTTTGGCAAAAGCGGATATCATTCCATCAGCTATCTTTATATGCTCCTTGTTGAAAGGATCTTCTCTGAACTTCTTCAGTCTGGAGGCATTTCTTTCTGCCAAACTGCCAATAGAAGACAGCCAGCAAAAAGCTGCTATCTGGCTATTAGGATCATCCACCTCCAGCAAATTCAGCAGAACCTTCTCCCCTTGGCCAAAATCATCTTTACCAAAAAGACACATCAACCCGATCTCGTTGACAACGAGACACCGCCGATAGACCGCAGGGGCCTCCAACGCCAACATCAACTCGCTCATACTGAACTCCGTCTGTCTCAAATCTTCCAAGCCCATCTTTCTCTCCTTTCTTTTCCCGACCGCAAAGCGAGATCCGCCTACTCTTCATCCCTATATTTGTTGTTAAAACGCCTTCTTCTCCGGAAAGCCATCCTCCGCCAGACCATTATGTTGCTCCTTCTGTTTTTCCCGCCACTGCCCTTTATGCGGAAAACGCCCGCCATCTTCGCCTTCTTCGCCATTATTTCTCCTTTCTTTCGCTTTTAATACAACAAAGAATTTTTTCTGGGGTTAGGCCCACTTCCAAAAAGGCACATCTGGCTCTCTTTTGGACACTTCTTTTTCTTCCCTGAAAATCTCTTCTTTCCCCTGCGGTTGGCTTCTGCTGTTTTTCTTTCCGCTTCTGTCCTCTTGCTCTGTCTTTTTTTCTTCGTCCATCTTCCCCCCCCTTTTGCTATTATTGATGTTTGCAAGAACTAAAAAAATATATACTATAAAAAACTATTTTGTCAATAAAAACTTTATTAATTGAGCCCTAAAAGCTCTATCTCAAAAATTAAATCAGCGTTTGGCGGGATTAATCCGCCGCCAGCGCCCCTTTGGCCATAAGCAAGCTCTGAAGGAATATACAACCTCCTAACTTCGCCAATTTTCATACCAGCTACTCCCAAATCCCAACCCTTTATCACCTCGCCAGCTCCAATAATAAACGAAAAGGGCTGACTCCTGTCTCTTGAAGAATCAAATTTAGCCCCGTCTCCTAGTGTTCCGACATAATGGACTGTTGCTTTATCTCCAGTTTTAGCTTCCTGCCCGCTCCCTTCTTTTATAATCTCCGCCTTTAATTGATCTGCGTTTTCTTTTTCTTGGTTCTTTGTTTCTCCCATGTTTTTATCTTCCATTTCCTCTGCCGCCTCCTTTATATTTACTTCTTTTTCAGCAAAATATTTAGAGAATAAATAAAGGCCGCCAATAACAAGAAGCAGAACAATAATTGATAGAATGATATTTTTCATAATCTTACTCCTTCTTTAATTTGATTAACGACGACTAATTCTATTAGCGGTAATTTGAATAAAGGTCCCTATGCCGGAAACAGCAAAGATTAAAATTGGATACCAGGCAAAAGGAGTTAAAAAATAAAAAAAAGAGAGAAACAAACCTATCCAGACGCCAGTGCACCAAGAGCACCCAAGCAAATTAGAAATTGTCCTAAAAGGACCCCTCTCAAATTTTTTAAAAAAATCACGAATAAAATCAGTAATTAAATCATAGACAAAAAGACGAATTAAACGAAAAACAGCAATAGACAGTAAAATAAAATCAAAAACAGGAATTCCCAAAGGTAGCTTATTCTGCCATTTTAAAGCCCAGACTAAACCAACTGCAAATAGAACAAAGAGCAAACTGAAGAAAAAATTCCAAAAATACTGCTCTTTAATTTGATTTTCAATGTTTTCCTTTTGAGGCATAACAACTAACAATTAACAACACTCGCCCTTAATTCTAACATCAAAAAAATATTAAATCCAGAAACTGTTAACTTTTTTCTGCATTAAATAATATATTTAAAACACAACAAGGAGGCCTAAAAAGCCCTTTAAAAATAAAAGCAGCCAACAACAGAATTTCTAAAAACCCGACAAAAAAAATGACAAATAGCGACTCCGAGACGCTGACTGGCAGGAATTAAACAAGGAATCGTCCCACCACCAACACCAAGGAGAAAAACTCTCTAAGGCAGAAGAGGGTAATTGAAGAGTTGGCGAATAAAACTCCGCCCACCAAGCAAAAATGTCGTGGTCATCGCCGACCGCGGCGTTGTTTTTTTTAGCTCCGAACTCTGAATGAAATCCGAACTTTTTTCAAGAAAAATCCAGAACAAGAATGAGGTGCGTTTCCGCTTGCCTCCGCTTCGCTTCGGCGGAACCAAAACAGAAAAACTTTCTCTACATTTTTTAATTTTTTCGCGCGTATTTTTTTCTTCTAAAAGGAAAAGAAAATTTTTCTGTTTTGTATTTCTCTTAATCAGAGAAAAGCGGAAACGCTCTATTCTTAATCGCAAAAGGGCAA
>CAYQQO010000014.1:0-15583 GCA_964420115.1 uncultured Candidatus Saccharibacteria bacterium
TTGACTGGCTCTTTTTTTTGTGTTAACCTAAAAAATAACTAAATGACTAAGCTTATTGTCCAAATTATTAGCAATGCTCTGGCTATTTTTTTAGCTGTTTACCTTGTGCCGGGCATTGTTTTTGAAGGAGATATCCTGACCCTGATAATAGCTGGTCTAATTTTAGCCCTAATCAACTTATTTATTAAGCCAGTCCTTCATCTTTTGTCAGCCCCGCTGATACTTTTAAGTTTAGGACTTTTTAGTTTGGTGATTAATATAGGACTGTTGTGGCTATTGGAATATTTTGTTAATGAATTAATGATTACCGGACTAACCAACTATTTATGGGGAACTTTAATTATCAGCTTAGTTAATATATCGTTTAGCTTGGCTAGCAAGAAAAACAAAGATTAATGGAAACAATACTGCCCATTGCCCAAATTATTATTTCAGCGGCTTTAATCGCCACTATTTTACTCCAACAACGCGGAGCTGGCGGCTCGGCTATTTTTGGCGGTGGCGGCGGAAACAGTTATCATACCAAAAGAGGTTTTGAAAAAATTGTCTATAATTCATCTATTGTTTTAGCCGCCCTTTTCCTTATCACCGCCTTTCTTAACTTACTATTCTAAAACAGAGCGAAACCTGTTCGCTATTGATAGAATAACCAAAAAAACCATTAGTATCTCGCTTAAAAAATTAACCTCGCGCCTTAAAAAGAAAACCAGTCAAGAGGCAGAAAACAAAGAAAGCGCGAACACTTCAGCCAAAGGCCCTCATTTAAAAAAAGACAGAGGGTTGTTCTCTTTTTTCAAAAAAAACAAAAAAGACCAAGAGTTTGAACAAAACGACGAAAAGAAAAAGTGGCCGACCATACGCCAGCTAAGGCATACTTTTAAAGTTCTCCCTTCTCGGGAACGATGGCTGGCCCGCATTCTTTTAATAATAATATTGGTGTCAATTGGTGTTTTAATCTTCAACTATTACTGGGGCAAAACAGAAGGAATCCCCCAAGTTGGCGGCATTTACCGCGAAGGCATCCTTGGCCAACCGCGCTTTATTAACCCTATTTTAGCCCAAACTAATGATACTGACAGAGACATTACCCAGCTTATTTTCTCCGGTCTTTTTAAATACGACGGCCATAGCCAGCTTGTCCCTGATTTAGCCAAAGAATACAGCGTTTCTGAAGATGGGCTGACTTATACTGTCAAATTGAAAAAGGGTCTTCTTTGGCACAACGGCGAAACATTAACAGCCGATGATATTGTTTTCACCATTAAAACTATTCAAGACAGGGCTTATGGCAGTCCTTTAAGGATTAACTGGCAGACAATTGAAGTGGAGAAAATCGATCAGCATACCATAGAATTTAAATTAAAAAATATTTACGCTCCTTTTATTCATAATTTGACAGTCGGTATTTTGCCAAAACATCTTTGGGCGGGTATTTCAGACCAGAATTTCCCCTTAGCTGAACACAATCTTAAACCAGTCGGCTCCGGTCCTTACAAATTTGAAGAATTGGAACAGGACAAAAGCGAAAGAATCAGCTCCATTTCTTTGATCAGAAACGAAAGCTTCTATTTAACAGAAGATAAGAATAACAAAAACCTTCAATTGGACGGGAAAAACGCTCTTGAAAACAAACCGCCATACATTGAAAAAATTACTATTAAATTTTACGGCAGTCAGGACGGCCTTTTAAACGCCTACCAGAATTATCAAGTAGACGGGATAGGGCTTCTTTCCGCCTCGGGTTATTCTCAATTGCACAGCAGAACAGAAATACGCCAAATCAGCATACCTGTTTACTACGCTGTTTTCTTTAACCAATCACAGAGCAAAGCTCTCTCTGATAAAACAGTCAGAATTGCTCTTTCTTACGCTACTAACAAAGAGGAGTTAATTGACCGTGTTTTAGACGGGAAAGGACAAATAGTTGACTCGCCTTTTTTACCCAACTGGCCTTTCTACACAGACCAAATAAATGTTTATGATTTTGCCTTAGAACACGCTAATAACATTTTAGAAGAGGAAGGATGGCAGGACACAGACGGCGACGGCATCCGCCAGAAGGAAATAAACAAAGAGGAAGTTAATTTGGAAATAAATCTTACTTCAACCAACTGGCCGGAAGTTGTCCAGACAGCTGAAATTCTCAAAGAGCAATGGGAAAAAATAGGGGCAAGAATTAATTTAGAAATAGTTAATTCAGCCAATATCCAGCAGGATTACATTAAGCCAAGACAATACCAAACATTACTTTTTGGCGAAGTTTTAGGGGCTGATCCTGACCCATTTGCCTTTTGGCATTCCTCCCATAAAAAAGATCCCTTTCTTAATCTCGCTCTTTACCAGAATCAAGACGCTGACAAACTGCTGGAGGAAGCCAGACAAACAATAAACCAAAGCGCCAGAGAAGAAAAATACAAAGAATTCCAAAAAATAATTACCCAAGACGCGCCAGCTGTTTTTCTTTACAGCCCTAATTACCTATACGCAGTCAATAAAAAAGTAAAAGGCCTTGATATTAAAAAAATGGCCCTGCCCTCGCAAAGATTTTCTCAAGTAGAAAACTGGTATATTAAAACAAAAAGAATAGACAAAACAGATTAAAATGGAATTAAAAAACATCAAGCCCGGTATCCGACATTTAGAAGATATGAAAGAACTTCTTTTTGATAAAGAATGGGCTAAATCAGCTCCCGACAAAGAACTCTACTATATGTACCGCGATCTGGCGGAAAACAAAGAAGATAAAAAGAAAATATCCGAAGCTAACCTGCGCTACGACATCACCATTATGCCCTATCTTCTTTTGGGGAAAGAATTTAATAAAACAGCCGGACATGACCATCCTTTTACCCCTAACAGCCAAATGACATATCCGGAAATATACGAAGTTTTATCAGGCAGGGCTATATTTTTAATACAAGATTCTTATGAAGATGAAATAAAGGATATTGCCGCGATAAAAGCAGAACAAGGCAAAAAAGTAATTATTCCGCCAAACTATGAACACTTAATAATTAATATTTCAGGAAAAGAACTAAAAACAGCCAACTGGATTTGCCGCTCATTCGACTCAAATATTTACAAGCCCTTCAAACAAAAACACGGCTTTGCCTATTTTGCCATTCAAGATGAAGAAAAACAAATTGAATGGCTGGAAAATGACAATTACAAAAAAATCCCTCCCCTAAGATTTATCCAAGCTAATTTATGGCTTGATAAATTTAAAATAGACCCTCTTGAAAAAATGTATCAATTGGTTGAAGATTTATCCAAACTGGACTTCTTAAAAAACCCACAGAACTATATTTGGCAAACCCTTGCGCCATAAAAAGAGGGACAAAAACAAAAAAGCCCTCATCGGATTCGTCCGAGTATTGGGCTTTAGGAGCTATCCAAGGCTGGACTGTTCATTATTTTCTCCTGATTGTATAACTACGGGCAAAGAACTAAACGACGAAGGAATGAATGAAAAAACCGACGACACCGCCGAGAAGAAAAACAACCAGAAGAATCCCCAAAGAGAGAACAACGCTTGGCTCTCCCTCGCGAAGAACTTCCCACATTTCTTGGCCTATTTCCGACATTATTACATCGGTCTCGTTCATTGCCTTGCCCTTTCTTTTTTAGAGGTTAAAATAAAAGAACATTACAACAACTATTAATATCTTACCACACCAGCTTATTTAATCAAGGGCGGGTGGCGGAACTGGCAGACGCGCTGGCTTCAGGAGCCAGTGGCAGTAATGCCTTGCGGGTTCAAATCCCGCCTCGCCCACTTGTATTCTATTGTTCTGAAGGCGCCCGGCTTTGCTGCGGAACTTCAGAATAATACAGATAACAATATACAAACAGATAACAATACAATAAAATATATGACAAAAACAAAAATGAATAAAAAAACAAAGAACTTAAGGGTTATCCCCTTAGGCGGCTTAGAAGAAGTTGGCCGCAATATGACCGTTTTGGAATACGGCGATGATATTATTATCATTGATATGGGATTGCAATTCCCGGACGATGACATGCCCGGAATTGACTATATTATCCCCAACACCGCCTATCTAAAGGGCAAAAGGGATAAAATCAAGGGCGTTATTATCACCCACGGCCACTACGATCATATCGGAGCAATCCCTCATTCCATGGGACGATTAGGCAACCCGCCTATTTATACCGCTCCGTTGACTCGCGGAATAATTCTTAAAAGACAGGAAGATTTTCCTGACGCGCCAAAATTAGATATTCACCAAGTAAAAAGCAATGACAAAATAAAGCTTGGTTGTTTTAGAGTGGAATTTTTCCATATAAACCACAATATCCCGGACAGCTTGGGCATCGTTGTCCATACCCCCGTTGGCATGGTTGTCCACACTGGGGATTTTAAATTTGATCCCAAGCCAGTTAATGAAAAACCCGCTGATCTGGCAAAAATTAAGCAACTGGGCAAAAAGGGAGTGACTCTTTTAATGGCTGACAGCACCAACGCCGATGTGCCGGGGCGCTCGCTTTCAGAAAGCGATATCCAAAAAAACTTAGAAAAAATCTTCAAAGATATTAAAGGAAGAATTATTGTCGCCACTTTTGCTTCTCTTTTAACAAGAGTCCAGCAAATTATTTGGCTGGCTGAAAAGTTTGGCCGCAAAGTAGTGGTTGAAGGCTACAGCATGAAAACAAACGTGGCTATTGCCAGAGAGCTTGGCTATTTGAAGGTTAAAAAACACACTTTAATTACCACCAAACAAACCAATGAACTGCCTGATAACAAAGTTATTATTATTTGCACCGGCGCCCAGGGAGAAGGAAACGCTGTTTTAATGAGACTGGCAACAGATGAACATCGTGTCTTAAGAATTCATCCCGGCGATACCGTTATTTTTTCTTCCTCTGTTGTCCCAGGCAATGAAAGAGCTGTCCAAGGACTGCGAGACGCTCTTTATAGAAGAGACGCCAAAGTTATCCATTATGAGATGATGGATATTCATGCCGGCGGCCATGCGCCAAGCGAAGACTTAAAAACAATGCACCAAATGTTCAAACCTAAGTTCTTTATCCCCATTGAAGGAAGCTACTATATGTTAAAACAGCACGCTGAAATAGCTAAAAGCGCCGGGATTAAATCTAAAAACATAATTATCCCTAATAATGGCCAAGTTATTCTGGCAAACAAAGAAAGAATCAGATTAAGTAAAGAAAAAGTGCCGGCCAATTATGTTATGGTTGACGGACTTGGCGTCGGTGATGTCGGACAAGTTGTTCTAAGAGACAGACAAGCTATGGCTCAAGACGGCATGTTTGTAATTATTACTATTGTTGACAGCAAAACAGGCCACATCAAAGGGAAACCAGACATTATTTCCCGAGGCTTTGTCTATTTGCGCGAATCCAAAGGATTATTGGACGAAACAAGACAGAAAGTCAAAGAAATTATCAGGCAAAGCGCCAACCCAGAGCACACAACCAACTGGGCATATGTTAAAGACAATATTAGAGATAAAATCGGCCATTTTCTCTACACAAAAACACAGCGAAGGCCGATGGTTTTGCCAGTTATTATTGAGGTCTAAAAAAGATTTGTCAAAAAAAGCAACTATCCCCTTGACCTCTCTTTTTAAAAAAGGCAAAATACTAACAACAAACGCTCCTTTGAAAATTGAATAAATACTCTGCCAGTAATTCTCATCCGGCCAAAAAGACGGCTGGATGATTTTTGACAGAGTTGTTTGGAGGGAAAGGTCGAAACATATATTAAGCTGTTAAGAATACATTTATCAGCAAAGGAGATGCTTACAATGAGTAAGAAAAACCAAGAATTTCAAGAAGATCTTCCACAAAACATTTCAGAAAGCAGCCAATTGTTAGACCAGTCGGTTTTAATGTCTGCTCTGCCCGACGGAACATCCAATCCCGACAGCTCTGGTTCTTCTGGCGGCGGACCGCAATTCGGCATGAACCAGCAAGGCAGCTGGGGGCAAAAAACAAAAGGATGGTTAAGTAAATACGGCAGTTCTGTTGTTTTACCTATCATAGCGCTTCTAATTTTAGCTGGCGGCATTTATCTCTACAGCAGCCAAAAAACAGATGAGGCCACCCTAAATTTAGAAGAAGACCAAACTGCCGCTATTGGAGAAGCAATGAATTTAGCCGAAGATTCAACTGACCAAGGATTAGCCGATATTGACGAATCAACTAACCAAGAGTTGGCCAACCAAAAATTACCTAATAAAAGAATCACTTTCTTGCCAGTTGAAGAAAACGAAAATATAAAAGACTTGACCGTCTTAACAGAAGTCCTGTCAGCTGCCCCAGAAGGCAGAAAAGAAGCTGGAAAAATAATTGAGACAGCGGCCAAAGGAAATGGAATAACGCATTTAGCTAGACGCGCTCTTAAAGATTACCTTGAAGATAACCCCCAAGAATTAACTAACGAGCACAAAATATATATTGAAGACTACTTAAAGGACAGAGCCGGTCCACTACCCTTAGACCCTGGAGACGAATTAGCTTTTGATGAAAACTTGATCCAAGAAGCAATTGACGCTTCACTGGCGCTTTCTGACGGACAACTAAAGAATTTAGAAAAGTATAGCGCCTTAGTATCTTGGGCATAAAACAACAAAAAAATATTAAAATAGTTCTTTCCCTTCAAACTATACAAAACAATCTATACAAAACAATACCCCCCCATTGGGGCAAAAAAGCCCCGCGAAGGGGGCTTTTTTGTTTTTAAAAACAAAAAAGGGATACCGCGTTGTTCGATATCCCTAAAACTCCTCCGCTAACTAGAGAATCCCAAAAAGAGATTCTCTAGCCAGAGGAAGAGCCTCTGGCGCTATTTTTTAAGAACACTCATTTTCTAAAAATAGAAAATGAGAAAACATTTCTTTAAGCTAATAATTGAGTCAGACCCGATTAAAGACAATAAGGAAATGTTATTGCTGTTAATACAATTAACAAGCAACAGCGTGAGAATCCCTTGGACATATAGCCCGCCCCAGAAAGGAGGAACCTGGAACCCGCAAAGGTCAGGATTCCCACACTACTGCCTATTAATATATAAGTTTTTAAGAATCAGGATGGCGGATTATTACACCCGGGCCTATATCCCCTAAAAGGTTCTGCCGCTTTCCCTGAATATACCAGGGACGGAGTCAGACGGCTCCCCAGAGTGTTTAATCCACCATCCATCTTGCCGTCATTATATCATACTCAATCATATTTGTCAAGAGTTTTGCCCTTTTTAGAGAGATTAAAAAAACGACAGCTTAGTCGTTTAAAACCCCTCTTAGTTCAATTAATTAAAGTATTGGGCCTGAAATCTGTTTGTCAAATCAACCACATAATCAGTCACCTTGCTGTAAAGCCAGCGCTGATAATTGCTCCCGCCTAAATATTTAGAATAAGCTGTTCTTTCCCCTATTTCTGTTCTTTGATTAGCTCCGCCATTGGACAATTTAATCGCCGCCGCCATAAAAGCGTCTCTGTGTCTCCATGGGCTGGGCGGATTATTACCGGTAATAGCGACTACCTGATCGCGATATGCCATCCATGTAGTCGGCATAAACTGGGCTACACCCATTGCCCCGCCACATCCATACCATGGCTCGGCAGAAACCGGCTGAAGATCGGGATTAAGGCCTAATTCCTGGCATATTTGTAAAAATGCGTTCTTTTCTCTTTCTGCTTTGCTAATATAGCCGATTTTAATATAACATTGATACATATCTTCGCGCCAATTACCTGTTCCAACATTAAGGCCGAGCCGCGATTCCGCCTCTAAAACGCCCAAAAGAAAAGCCGGCCTTATCCCTGTTCTTGTAGCAGCATAAATTGCTTCCTGGATGGCCTCGTCCAAGCTAATATTATACCTTTCTATCAAAGAAAGTTGTTCTCTGATATAGTGGATTTCCTGTTCAGCAGATTTAATTAACTGCTGATAGCGCTGTTCTTCGCCTTTTGTTCTGTCTAATAAATCCTCTTTCTTCCATTGGACATTTTCCACTGATCTTTTTTGAATTAACTGAAGATTTTTAAGGCGGTACTGCTCTTTTCTTTCCCCCTCTACATTTTCCTTGTCTTCTTCTAAATCTCCTTTAAGTTTTTGTAAAACTCCCAAAACATTATATATTTCTCCTTGGACAACTTCTAAGGATTGAATTTCCTCAAAAAAATCAGAAAAATTATCTTTTTTCAAAACAATTTCTAAAAGAGATTCATTATCATAGATAGCCACCGCCCTGATATACTCGCCCAAAAGATCTTTTTTGTCATCAATTTCCCCTTTCAAGCCGGTAATTTCCCCGTCAAGCTCTTTAATATTTAAAGTGCTTTGTTCAATCAATAAATCAATTTGGCCAATTTCCGCCCAGATTTGATTTATTTGGGCTTCTAAAATATTAATTTCGTTTTGTAAACTCTTGGCCTTTTGACGATTCTCGCTAATAGTTGATCGATATCGGTTAATTTCCTGCTGTTTTTGCGTTATTTGGTTTTGTAGATCGCGACGGAGTTCATCAAGGGAAGCCCCCTCTAAAAACAAGGGGCCGGCCAAAAAAACAAGGATCAGTAAAGTGGCTAAATAGCGAGAAAAAGATAACATTTGTTTGTTATATATTATTTTACTCTTTTTTCTCTTCTTGCTTGTCAGTCTCTGATTCTTTTGCTTCCTCTTCTGTTTCTTCAGCTGGTTTTTCTTTTTCTTCTACTTCAACTTCTTCTATTCTTTCCTCCGGCGCCTCTTCTAAGGCCTCTAATTCTTCCTGAGAGCGCGGAGGAGATACCAAGGCGATTGTTTCTTCTTTATCAGCTTTAATTTTAACTCCTTGAGAGACTTTTAAATCTTTAACACGAATAATATCATCAAAGGTTTTGAGCGGTGAAATATCAACTTCAATTTGATGGGGCAGATCTTGGGGCAAGGCCTCTACTTCCAACTGCTGGATATTTTTAATCAAAACGCCATCATCTTTTTCAACCGCCTCTGACTCGCCGACAAAAATTAAAGGGGCCTCCACAGTAATAATTTGGTTCATTTTAACTTGGTATAAATCAGCGTGAATAATTTTATCTGTTACTGGATCGCGAGAAACATCATTAATTAAAACCATTCTTTCTTTTATTCTAACTTCCTCTTCTCCGCCTTCAATGTCCATTTTAATCAAGGTGCTTTCCCCGGCCTCTTTATATATGCGATTAAGATCAGATGCCCTAACAGACAAAGGCAGGCTTTTTACTTTTTGCCCATACAAAATAACCGGAATAAATCCCTTTTCCCGGAGTTGATTATTTTGGCGGCCGCTTGTCCGCCGCAGTTTTGCAGATAGTTTTAACATCTCTTTATCATTTATCCTAACTAAAAAAGCACTCTCAGTCAAGCGCAAAATATATAGGCCTATATACCTCTTTTTCTACTCTTCAATTTTAATAGCGTCAACAGGGCAAATTTCCTCTCCTTCTTTGGCGCAAGATCCCTCCTCTGTCTTTAAGGTGTCCACTCCGTCATTTGACTGGCCGCATTTAATATGGGCATTCATATCATCGCCCATTTCAAAAAGCTCGCCGCAGACAGCCTCACAGCTCCCACAACCAATACACGCATCTTTGTCCAATGTTATTTTCATAAATTTATCTTAAAGGTAAATTACAACTACGCCCAAACTTTTCCACCGTATCCACTTTATTAAAGTCAAAATCAAAAACCAGACAATACCCCATATAATAATATCAACAAATAAATTTGATTATATAAAACGGATGGAGCCACATATAAAATAACCTGAATAGGAATAATAAGACAAAGGAAACCCCCTATATTCTGCTTCAACAACTGCATTTGTCAACCAATATGAAATGCCTATTGTTATTAATCCCAACATTACAGAGACTATAATTCTTTTTTCATGCTTGCTCTTATATTACCCAAAAACAACTTTCTTTAATTTCTCTGTTATTTTCTGTGGGTTTTCTTTCTGCCAAACATTTCTGCCAACAGCCACGCCAATACCTCCAGCAGACATTACATTTTCCATTACCTTTAAAAACTCTTTATCAGAAACTTTTGGCCCGCCTGATAAAACTACCTTTGTTTTGCCTGCCGCCTTAACCGCTTGAGAAAAACATTCTTTTGACCCACAGTATTTAATTTTAACCATGTCAGCGCCCAATTCCAAGCCCACTCTGGCCGCATAAGCTGTTATTTCGGCTGAATCATCATCTTTGACGCCTTTGCCTCTCGGATACATCCAGCCAATGACTGCTAAATTTTTATCATGGGCTTCTTCTTCAATTCTGCCGAATTCCTTAAGCATTTTTGCTTCATGCTCACTACCGACATAAACAGTATAGCCAACTGCTACTGCTCCCAGCTCTACCGCTTCTTTAACTGAACAAATTTGGGTTGATATTGGTTCCCCGCCAACCAGCCGTGTTTTGCCGTTTAATTTGACGATTAAAGGAATTTTATCGCGGTAAGCTGGATAATATTTGGCCGCCACTCCTTTTTGAAGAACAACAGCGTTGTAGCCGCCTTTTACCGCAATATCTAAGATATAGTTGGGATCAATTGTTTTTCCTTTTAAATCTATCGGTCCGTGTTCAATGCCATGATCGTAAGCCAAATAGATTGCTTTGCCGTTTGTAGTAATTTTTGATAAATCATCCATATTTTTAATTTAATGTTATTTCTCCTTTGTGTAAATTCTCCATCATTAACTTATCTAACATTTCTTCCCCCATATAGTCAATAAATACCTTGTTCCATAAGGCCTCCTGCTGATGGTAAAGATATTTTGATTCAAACCCTCTTTTTTGGAGAAGAGCGATGCCATTGTCAAATAAATCAAAACTGATTAAAACTTTGCCATTATCCCCATCAGAGCCGTCAGAAGTAAAATAATCGCCGACTACATCCAGCCCCTTCCAAAAATCAAGCCCCATTCTCGGCGCTTTTCCATCCAGCTCGTTAATTGCTTTAGCCGCTTTTGTATAATGCCAAGCCTCCGGGCTAATATGCGGCTCAAAAAGACGCGGGTCATTAATATCCTTTTTGGCTAAATAGGCCGGTGTAATCCGCCAGCTCATTTTTTCGTCATTGGGTAAAGGCGTACTGGTTACCTCCACTTTCAGGGCATTAATCATTTTTTTGACAAAATCTTTTTCTTGGCTGTAAATTTTGAAAAGACGCGAATGCCAATCAACTTCATAGCTGTAATGCAAACTCATTGTTAAAAGATAAAGCGTTTCTCCGGGGGGGGTTGGAGATACTGGAATAATAAAAATAACGCCAAGTTCCTTCAAATGGCTCATATGATGTAGTTTTTTGCCTAAAAATTTCTTGCCAATTCCTTCCCATTTTTCCGGCAAAACCATAATTTTAATGGGCCTTTCTTCAAAATCTTCTTTTTTTAAGTTTTCGTATTCTTTGAAAAAAACTTCGTTAAGCCAACGGCTTTCTTCAACAAATCGCAACGCGGGAAAAATTTCAAAAACATCTTCTTTTTCCAACATTTGGTCAATATTATTGTATCCTAAATTTGATAAAATATTTTTTGGAGGATTAAGCCGTAGAAGCTCTTTGGCCTTTTCCGGTTTTAAATAAAAGCCGGATAAATCGCCGACTAATTTCTTAACTTGGTCTATAATACTCTGACAGCCGGCAGTAGTCCCAAAATCAGGTTTATCAAAATATTCAAAAACCTGTTTATCATTTTTTCTAACTCTTTCAATTAGCGCCTGATAAACCTGTTGAGCGGTTGACTGGCGACTTAGACCTAAATCAGCCAATTTCTGATTTACTTTTTCTTCATTTTCTTTTGCTATACCCCCAATTACTCCGCTTTTGCCGCTTATTTTTGACATTTTCTTTTCCAAATTTGAAATAACTTCTACTGGCGAACGCAGAAGCCCGGCTACTTTTTCAAGTGAATTTTTTGTGTTTTCTACAGCTGACATCTTTCTTCAATAATCAATGTATATTTTCCGGCATCATCTCTGTAACAATTTTTCATATCCTCCTTATTAAAAATAGTTTCCATATTTTTTGCTCCTAGCGCTGTTACTTCGCGAAAAGCGTGAGATTCACTGTTATAAAAACAAATAAAGCAGGGGTCATAGAAATAGTAATAATTTCCCCCTTCGTCTTTGGGATCGCGGGGGACTGACATATACGGAGAAAGTATTACATCCATATTATCCCCCCGCCCTATTTTATGCCCCTCGCTATCAGAAACATCATCAATCCCGCTACTACTGTCTGGATAATGCTCATTTTCAGAACGATAAAATTCAATAGCAGAACGAATTTGATTTAACTCAACCAATCTTTTTTTATCTCTCGCTTTTGCTCTTGCTGAAGAAACTCCAGCCAGAGCGATTGTAGCCAGAATGCCTATGATAGCGACAACAAACAAAAGCTCAACTAAACTGACTCCTTCCCCCTTTTTACGACTGAATATTTTAACCATAAAATATTAGCCCAATGAGAACCCTCCCACAGAGCTTATTAGAGCTTTTCTTTTAAAACCTCTACCTTATCCCAAGGCCCCCAATCACTTCTTTTTAAAAGGCCCTTGGCAGCCCCAATTTTTTGAAGACAAGAAGTAGCATTAGCAGTAGCCAATTGGACAGCATAGGCAATATCTTCTTTTCTCATCCAACCAGCTACAAAAGCGGAACCAAAGGCGTCGCCGGCCCCTGTCCTATCCACTAAACCAGATTTAGGTATGCCGGCTGAATAAAGGTGCTTGCCGTCTGAAATAGTTACTCCTTCCGGACCTTTGGTCATTACAGCAACACCGTCAACCAACTCATCAAACTTTTTAAAAATATCTTTTTCTCTTTTATAGTCAATGCCTGTTAAAATTGAGGCCTCTTCCTGATTAACAATAAGGATTTGCATTTTACTTAAAAGAGAAATTAAACTTTTAAGGCCGTCTGTTAATTGCTTGTCGCCGACCGGATTGGCAGCCACTTTAATGTTATTTTCAGCGGCAAACTTTACCACCGACTCCATAATTTTATAACTTCCGCCTGATAAAGAACCTAAATAGAGCCACTTGGCTTTTAGTTTATCAAAAGGAATATCACTCTCGCTAATCTCATGACAAGCGCCCAGTTTTTTTAAAATAGAGCGGCCGACCTCTGGAAGAGAAATAATAGTGGAATAAGCGGTTGGCCATTTCTCTGTTTCTTTTAAAAGGTCTAAAGAAACATTGTTTTGCGACAGCTCGTCTTTAACCCCCGCCCCGGCTGGATCTTTGCCTATTAGGCCTAAATAAGCGGCAGAATACCCCTGAAGAGAAAAAGTAACCGCCGCGTTAGCGCCTGTCCCCCCCATAGCAAAAACAACGCTGTCCATTTTCATTTTTGAACCCAAAGGCGCGCAAAGACCTTTTTTGGCAATAAACTCCTCACCCTCTACTACTTTGAAATTTTCACTGCTTAAAAAAACATCCAAAGTAGCAGAACCAAAAGTGACAACATCGTATTCTCCCATATCTATATTTTTTTCTATATAGCCAATAAAGGGAGCTAATAAAATTGCTCCCCCGCCATAGTTTAATTAACAAAAGGCAGTATAAAGAAAAAACCAAACAGCTCTAAGATAAAACTTCTTCATACTACTTCTTCCTCTTAATAACCTTCTTCACCGTCTTTTTGATATCATCCGCCACCAGCCCAAATTCCTTCATTAATTCCTCCGGCTCGCCTGACTCACCAAAACGGTCTTTAACAGCCACCATCTCCATCGGCGCTGGTTCGTTTTGAGCTAATACTTCAGCCACAGCGCTGCCCATTCCACCATGAATTTGGTGATCTTCAGCCGTAACAATTGCCCCTGTTTTTTCTGCCGCTTCAGAAATTGTTTCTTTGTCAATTGGCTTAATGGTATGGTTATTAATCACGCCGATAGAAAGCCCGTCTTCTTCCAAATCATGAGCAGCCAGCAATGCTTCATAAACAGTCGGACCGCAGGCAATAATTGTCGCGTCAGCTCCTTTTTTGTAAACTTCTGCCTTGCCAATTTGAAAAGGAGTTTTCCCGGTAGTAAAAACAGGAGTGGCTTCTCTGGCAAAACGTAAATAAACAGGACCTTTCATTCGGCCGGCGGCAATGGTTGCTTTTTTTGTCTCAATATAATCAGTCGGAGCAATAACGGTTAAACTAGGTATACAGCGAGTAATGGCAATGTCTTCCAAGGCCTGATGAGTGGCTCCATCTGGCCCGACAGACACGCCGGTATGGGCGCCGGTCAGTTTTACATTAGCATTAGAATAACAAACGCTGACCCTTAACTGGTCCCAGTTCCTCCCCGGGCAAAAAACGCCATAGGTGGAAACAAAAGGAGTTTTCCCGGCCGCAGCTAGGCCAGCGGCCATACCCATCATATTTTGCTCGGCGATGCCGACTTCAATAAACCTGTCCGGGAATTCCTTCTGGAACTGATCACTGCGGGTTGAACCAGTTAAATCAGCGCATAAAACAACAATATTTTTGTCTTTCTTGCCCAATTCAACTAATCCTTCACCATAACCGTTTCTTGTAGGGACTTGTTCTAATTTTTTTCTTTCTAATAAGTTTTTTTCTAAGTTCATACTTTATTCACTTTCACTTTTAATCTTTCCTCCTAATGTTCTTAATTGTTTTAAACATTCTTTGGCTTCGTCTTCTTCCGGCGGCTTGCCGTGCCAAGAAAATTCAAATTCCATAAAATCCACTCCTTTCCCCGGAATAGTGTGGGCCAGAATTAAAACCGGCTTTTCATAAATTGCCTTTGCTTTGTTGACAGCATCAATAATTTCTTCAATGTTGTGGCCGTCCACTTCAATAACACTCCAATTAAAGGCCTCATATTTTTGGCGCAGGGGCTCAAGAGGCATAACATCTTCTGTATATCCGTCAATCTGAATATTATTTCTGTCCATAATTTGGGTTAAATTATCCATTCTGTTTTTGCCGGCAAACATCACTGCTTCCCATATTTGCCCCTCATTGTGCTCTCCGTCAGAAGTCAAGGCGTAAACTTGATTTTTTCTCTTATCCATTTTATAGGCGTAAGCCATGCCGCAGGCAATTGACAACCCTTGGGCCAAAGGGCCAGATGAGTTTTCCACTCCGGGTAATCCTTTTATATGAGGATGCCCCTGCAGACGACTGCCAAGCTTTCTTAAAGTTTTTAGCTCGCTTGTCGGAAAATATCCGGCCCGGGCTAAAGTAGCGTATTGCACCGGACAAATATGGCCGTTGGAAAGAATAACAACATCTCTGTCCTCCCAATTTGGCTTTTTAGGATCATGGTTTAAAACATCGCCGAAATAAAGAGCTGTAAAAACATCAGCCATGCCCAAGGGGCCGGCTGAATGGCCGGAACCGGCCTCAAGGAGCATCTTTATTACATCTTGACGAATTGTGTTAGCTATCTCTTGTAGTTTATTTTCATTGGGCATAAATATTAATTTAAGTTAATTATTTATCTTACAAAACAATAATAATCTTGGCATCTATTAAACAATCCATATTTAGCGGCCGGGTCTGATATGCTTTCAAATACAGCACACAACTCGTATTTCTTTTTAGAATAAATATTATA
>CAYQQO010000015.1:0-14971 GCA_964420115.1 uncultured Candidatus Saccharibacteria bacterium
ATATGCTTTCAAATACAGCACACAACTCGTATTTCTTTTTAGAATAAATATTATATATGTAAGCCCGATCGCCTTCATTATTACAAGCATTCGTATCTGAGTTATTTATTGGATCAACAACCGGCTCTGCCATAAAAACAATACCTTTTGTGTTATCAGCAAAACACGGTTTTTGCCCGACCTCGCCGACGCACTCCGTACCTTGAAGCCCCGGGATAAAACCCCCTACATCACTATGGTCCCAGCCGGCATCTGCCGCGTTACAGCATTTTTCGTTATTTGGATAATACCCGTACTCGTTATAGAACATCTCTAAGGCCAAGCTAACCTGCTTAAGATCCGCTAATCTTCTGGCATCTCTGCTTTTTGCCCTGGCCGAGCTTAAACTTATTAAAACAATAGTTGCTAAAAGACCAATCACAGCAATAACAACCAAAAGCTCAATCAAAGTAAAGCCTTCTTTTTTATAAAACATTTTTATAAAACATTTAAATTATTTTTTTGGATTAGTGACGTTGATCTGCGAACGAACCATCTCATTGTATTCTTCTAAGGTAACCGGGCAGTAAAGCTGTTTCATAATCACTGCCATTGTCGCCACTACCGTAAGATTTAAAATAATAGCTAAAATTAGCTGGCTGACAGTAAAGTTTAGAAATTTTTGTTTAGCCATAGTTATTGTTTTAGGTACACGCTTTTAATCTTTTTATTTCTTCTTCTATATTATCGCTGTTAAAAATTGCGCTTCCGCTGGCTAATATATTTGCTCCCGCCTTAACTGCCAGAGGAGCTGTTTCCCTATTAATCCCGCCGTCTACCTCTATATTAACACGGCTGTCTTTCTGCCGCAATTGTCTAATTTTCACCAATATCTCTTTTAAAAACTTTTGCCCGCTTTTCCCGGGGTTAACAGCCATTACTAAAACTAAATCCAAAAAATTAACTATGCTTTCTATTTTTTCTACCGGTGTTTCCGGATTAATTGCTACTCCCACTTGCAAGCCGGCTGATTTTGTCTCAGCAATAAGTTTGTCTAATTTGTCAGTGGATTCAAAATGGAAAATAATTCTTCTTACCCCTGATTCAATCCATTTATCAAGGTGTTCTTCTGGTTTTTTAATCATTAAATGAGCTTCTAACCCCAGATTTGTTTTGATGTTTTTCAACTCCTCGGGATTATTCCAAGTGCTGTTTCCAACAAATCGGCCGTCCATTATATCCAGCTGCGCCCACTCAACATAGGGCTCTACTTTTTTTATTTTTTCCTTAAGTTCGTCAAAGTCCTCGGCAATTATAGCGGGGATAACATAGATCATTTTTCAATTTCCTTAATTTTGTCAATTCTCCTTTGGTGTCTTTCTTCATTTGAAAAATCTGTTTCCAGCCAAATACGAATAATTTTTTTTGCTGTTTCTGTATCTGTTATTTTACCGCCTAAACAAAGAATATTGGCATTGTTGTGCTCTCTTGACTGCAAGGCGGTAAACTCATTCCAGACAAGAGTCGCCCGAATGCCTTTTAGCTTATTAGCCGTCATACACATACCTAACCCTGTGGCGCAAATTAAAATGCCCCAACTGTTTGTTTTGGCCACTTTTTCAGCCACAGCCAAAGCAAAATCAGGATAATCGTCTGTTGCTTCCATCTCTTTATTGCCCAAATCTTCATACTCCAGCCCAAGTTCTTCAAGATATTTTTTTAACTCCTCTTTCAAATGGAAGCCGGCATGGTCAGCGCCAATATAGATCATATTTTTGTTTTTTAAAGTTTTTTACCGACAAATTCAGCAAACTGAGCCAAGCGGGAAGCATAGCCCCATTCATTATCATACCAAGCTAAAACCTTAACAAGCTTTTTCTTCTGGACCATAGTTGATAAAGCGTCTATAACAGCTGAATAAGTATTGCCCTTGTAATCAATGGAAACCAAAGGAGCGTCTTCAACACCTAAAATTCCTTTTAATTCTTCTTTTTTAGAAGCTTCTTTAAAAAGATTGTTTACTTCTTCAACGCTTGTTTCTTTATCTACTTTTGCCACCAAATCAACTATAGAAACAATAGGAGAAGGAGATCTAATAGCCACTCCGTCAATTTTTCCTTTTAATTCCGGTAGTGTTTTTGTAACGGCAATGGCCGCGCCGGTAGTTGTCGGCACCAAAGAAAGAGCCGCAGCTCTTCCACGCCGCAAATCCTTATGCGGAGCGTCAAGAAGACGCTGACTGGTAGTATAACTATGGACGGTTGTCAAAAGGGCTGATTCTATTTCTAAATTTTCATGTAGCGCCTTGCTAATAGGCGCGGCGCAATTAGTAGTACAGGAAGCCATAGCCAAGATATTATCTTTTTTAGAATCATATTTATCCTGATTGACGCCTAAGACAAAATGAGGCACTTCTTTGCTTTTGGAGGGAGCAGAAATAATGACTTTCTTAGCCCCTGTCTGAAGATGTTTTTTGGCGCTGTCAAAATCAGTGAAAAGGCCGGTGCACTCTAAAATAACATCCACCCCCATTTCCCGCCAAGGCAAATTAGCAGGATCCCTTTCCTCTAAACACTCTATCTTTTTATTATCAATTATTAAAGCATCCTGATTTGCCTCCACCGACTTATTATATATTCCATAAACAGAATCATATTTAAAAAGATGAGCCAGTGTTTCGTTGTCGGTTAGATCATTGATAACTTTAACCTCTATATTAGGATAGCTTTCTAAAATTCTTTTTAGAAGAGAACGGCCTATGCGGCCAAACCCGTTAATTGCTGCTTTAACCATAATGTTTTTATAATTTGGCTCCCGAGCTTCCGCGCCCGGAAGATAATCTTATCTTTTTAACTTTCTATCTATGCCTAAAAGCTGGCTAATTTTCTCTTTATCAAAGCCCACTATAATTTCACCGTCAATTTCTGTTACCGGCACACCCATTTGCTGAGACTTGTCAATCATTTCTTGTCTGGCTTGTTCGTCTTCAGCCACATTAATATCTTCGTACTCAACCCCCTTTTCATCTAAAAAGGCCTTGAGGGTTTGACAATAAGGACAGGCCTCTGTAGAAAAAATTCTAATTGTATGCTGTGATTTTTTTTCATTAGGCATTTTGTTTTTAGTAATTTAATAGATGAATCGCAATGAGAACCGATTGCTAAACATTATTACAATTACTCTTTGGTTAATTGGTTTAAATAATCATAAGTATTAAGCATGGCTTTTGTCCCCTCCCCAATAGCGATAGCAATCTGCTTATGAGAAACATTCGTAACGTCGCCGGCGGCAAAAATATTGTCTTTAGAAGTTCTGTTTTTTGAATCTACGACAATTTCTTTTTTCTCATTTAATTCTACCACATTTCCAAACTCCTTTGAATTAGGTCTTGTCCCAACTTCAACAAAAACTCCGCTAACAGACAGCTCTTTGACTTCTTTTGTATTGCGCTCTTCATAAACTAATCCCTTTAAAAAATTATCCCCCTTAAATTCCTTAACCAAAACATTTGTTAAAATATTAATATCATCAAACTCCCTTAACCTCTCCTGATAAATTTTATCTCCTGTAATTTGAGGCAAAAACTCTAAAAGATGAATTTTGCTGGCATAATTAACTAAATCAAAAACCGCTTCCAACCCAGCATTTCCAGAGCCGATAACAGCCACTTCCTTGTCTTTAAACAGAGGAGCATCGCATATACTGCAATAGCTTATCCCCTTGTTTCTAAACTCTCTCTCAGTAGGAAGGCCTAATTCTTCAGGATGGCGACCAGTGGCAATAATAAGAGTCTTGCTGTGATGTTTTTCGCCGCCTAATTCAACAGCTATATCCCTATCGCTTATCCATTCTACATTTTCCACTTTCTGATTTTCTTTAATATCTAATTCATGCCTTTTTAAATGGTCGGTGAATTTAGCTGCTAAATCAGCGCCCTGAACATTGACAAAACCGGGATAATTTTCAACAGAAGCAGTGCCAGCAACCTGACCGCCCCATTCCTTGGAAATTAAAAGAACTCCAATTTTTTTCCTGGCCGCGTAAATACCTGCCGCTATGGCAGCCGGCCCCCCTCCAATAATTATTAAATCATACATATTTTTTAAGCCATCCTATAACCCCTTCATTAACAGGATTAACAATTAACTAAACGAATGCTCTCTTTTGTGTATTTTTTTAAATTTTCAACCTGCCCTTTTTTCAAAATTTCACAGGCAAAGCCCCAATGAGAGGCAACCCAGTCCCCTTTTTTCGGATTCTTCAACAATTCTTCCCGGTCAAAGCTGTAAATAATTTTTTGATCAACCGTCTGGCCTAATTCCAGCTGATTATTTTCTACAACCAATGGCTGGTATTCTACAATTAAATCAGGTAATTCAATTTTTTTAATTTTACCCCAGCTAATCCGACATAAATCTATGCTGTTTAAAGTGTGGAAGGCATCTGCATTGCCAGTTCTCTTCCAAACATTTATAACATGAAAACTATGATGCGGCTTTGCCCCTAAAGGAATTTTTTCAGCAACTTTGGATAAAAGTTTTCTATTGAGCTTCTTTTTTAATTGCTGCTCATCAAGTAAGTGGTTATAAAGGGTGTTTTTGGGAATATTATCTAAAAGAGGACTGCCAATCCAGTAGGCCTCCACCACTCTTTCGTCAAAAGGATCTTTTATTCTGTTAACTCTGGCGATTAATTTTAAATAAGAATAAAGCGTTTGAAAATCTTTTAAAATTAAATTTAAGCCCATATCTGCCTGCTGACTTTGGAAATAGCCGAAAAGCTCGCTGTTTTTATCAGGCCCGCAGAACTTCAACCTATTAGGCATAAAAGAATACCTTAAACAACGCAAAAGCCCCCTCCATTTATCCGCTTCAAATTGATTCCTCTTGGGCATAAGTTTTTTGGGACAAATAATTGGCTGATTTAAAAATTAAAAAGACAGCCAAGGTGATTAGAATAATCCCTAAAATTTGGCCGAAAACAACACTACCGCCTAAAAATATTAAAGAAAGCAGCGTGGTAATAGGGCTTCCTAAAAGAAGAACTGTCGCCGCCAAAGAAACAGGAACATATTTCAAACCACTATACCATGTGGAAACATAACCAAACAGAATAACCGAGCTAATAAGCAACCAGCCAATTTGCTCTAAATTAAGAGACATTACCAAACCCGCCTGGCCGGTAGCTGCCCAGAAAAAAACAATGAAAAGGGAGCCAAAAAACATTCTTGACCAAATAACTATTCTTGGAGGCAAATTTTTTAGCAAATATTTGCTTAAAACATTTTCTCCTGCCCAGAAAAAAGCGGCTAAAAAAACAAGGAAGTCGCCCCAGCCAATTTGATGGGGAACCGCTTTTAAAAGCAGCATATTACCCAAAAGAAGAAACAAGCCGCCTATTAAATATTTTTTGTTTATTTTCTCTTTTAAGAAAATTCCAGCCAAAAGAGCAACATAAACAAACATTGTTTTATGGATAAAAGCTCCTTGAGCAGCGGTTGTCATTGAAAGCCCTTTAAAAAACAAAAGAAAAGGAATAGAGCCGCCTATCAAACCAACAAACAACAGCAGCAACCAAGTCCTTCCCCCTAGTTTTTTTAATATTTGCCAGTCCCTTAGCATTAAGAGCCAGCTAACTGCCAAAAGAGCAACAATAACATTTTTAAGGCCGGTAAATATATATGGATTAATGATACTGACCCCGAATTTACTGATAAAAATAGCAAAACCCGAGATAAAAGCAGTGGATAAAACTAATAATAGTCCTTTGTTTTTATTTTTCATAGTTGTTTGTGGCATTTAACTAAATATTTAGCTATTTCTTTTGATATATTATAACCGCTAATTTTTTCATGAATAATCAAACTGCAAGCAGTATTAATTTCGTTTAGAATATATCCTTTGTCAGTAGAAAAAATATCAATAAAAGAAATTTCCGCTTTAAATTGCTTGGCGATGTTTTCAGCAAAATTTAATAACTCTTTTGGAGGATTCTGGTAATGTTTAATATTGAAGTTTAGACAAACACTGCACTTCCAATCATTTTTTGGCTCGTCCCAGAAAACAGCCTTTCCAAGCGCTTCCCCGCCGATAACAATAACCCTGTTTAACCTATTGTAATTTATATACTTCTGGACAACCACTTCCTCCCCCGTAATTTGGTTAATTTTCTTTTCTATCTCACCTATATTATCTTTATTAAACTTAAAACAAAATTCTCCCTGCCCTTGGCTTGTTATTGGCTTAACAATCACCTCTTGCCACTTCTTTATTTTTTCTACAACAGCATCTCTCCCCTTATCCTTGTCGATCCTTACAGTTTGAGGGCAACTAATCCCCTTTTTTCTGGCATAAATGCAGGAGGTGTATTTATCGCTTGTCAACTTTATTGTCTCTGCTCTATTTATCACCCGATATCCTTTTTCTTCCAAATTTTTTAAAACTCTGTATGTATATCCTGGATTAGCAACACGGGAATGAATTATTGTTTTATCATCAGAACAATTATTATCCTTCAAAATCTTTTTTAAATAGCCAAGATGGCCAATGATATAGCTGCTGCCAAGCTTCCTAATTTCTCTGCCAATAAAATTAGCGTATTTTTGTCCTTTTTTTGTTCTAATAATAACTATTTTTGGCGTTTTCATAATTTTTTTTCCCTCCGGCAATATGTTATACTTATTCTATGTGTTTAGCCACGCCAAGTAAAGTTATTAAAATTAAAGGAAATTGGGCAACGGTCCAATCAGGCGGCCACCAGCACCAAGCTAATTTAAGTTTGCTCAAAAATATCAAAGTCGGCGACTATCTTTTAATCCACGACGATTTGGCAATTAACAAACTAAAAGGAGAAGAAGCTAAAAGAATTCTTAAAATGATTTCAAATCACAACACTAATGAACAGAACAGGTAATACAAGGGTCGTAAGCGCGAACTAACATCACCAAGAGCCGTTCTAAATCTTTTTTGGAGCGGTTTTTTGATTGGTCCAACAATGATTGAGCGCTCTTTTCAATAGAAGTTAAATTCTGGACAGTCGGAGTAATAATATTGGCGTAGGAAATAATTTTATCTTTTCCTTCGCCTTTCTCCCCCAAACAAACTTCATGATAAAGGCCGCCCCGAGGAGCTTCAACAGCGCCAATCCCTTTTAAAGGAGCTTCTTTATCCGGTTTAACTATTTTGTTATCCGCTTCCATGTTGATTAGTTTGCCAACAATCTCTTTTGCCTTTTGATGGTAATAAAATATTTCAACAGCTTGGGCAAAATTATTGTAATAAGGATTGGTAAAATCCAATTTATACTTTTTATCATAATGCCCGCCAACAGCCAAACGGGCCAAAGAACCAACCAGCATTTCTTCTCCCCGATAACGCCCGAACTTAGCAGTAGAATAATTTTTTACCTCTTCTTCAACATCTTTTTTGTAATCTTTAATTAGCGACTCTTTTCTCCCTCCAATATTAATTGAAGAAACGACTGTAATATTTTCATTCTCTTGAGCAACCAACTGCAATTCAACTTTTAATTCCGGCCAATCAATTCCAGCGCATAAATCAAGGGTTTTTCTTGCCGCTTCGTCTGTTGCCCCCAGTTTATCAAACAATTTTTTCAAATCCTTTTTACTTGGAATTTTATGGAAACCCCCTATGGTTGAAGTCGTCGGATGAACATTTCTGCCTGCCGCCAGATAAGCAATTTCATCAGAAACCTCTTTTAAAGCCAAAGCGTTTTTAAAAGCAGAAGGATTTTTTTTAGCTAATTCCGTCCCTCTGTCAATGCCCAAATAATCAGGAAGAGAAAGGAAAAATAAATGGAGAGCGTGGCTTTGTATCATTTGCCCGCAAAGCATTAAATGACGCAAAAGAATTGTCGTCTCGTTTGGAGAAATTCCCAAAGCGTTTTCTGCCGCTTTCAACGAAGCTAAATTATGAGCAATTGGGCAAACGCCGCAAATGCGCGGAGTAATCCATTGCATTTCTTCGGCAGTTCGGCCAACCAGCATACCTTCAAAAAGCCGCTCCCCTTCATGAATATTAAGATGAACTTTGTTCTTTTGCCAATCAATAGTCAAACTGCCATGTCCTTCTATTTTGGCGATAAAATCGTTGGTAATCATTTTTTCTTTTTCGTTTTTAAAGCAGGCCTAACTATTTTCTGATATTCCTCTGTTTGCCTTAAAAACATTGTAAAATACCTTCTAATTTCTTTTTTATCGCTAATATTTTTCAAAATTAAAAGAAGGGCCTCAATATTGGCTTCTTCCCTTATTCCAAAACAGCCATAGCAGGCCGAACCGCCGGAAACGCAAACCGCCCCGCATCCGCCCTGGGTGATCGGCCCCAAACAGGGCTTCCCATCCAATATTCTGCATGGGTTGCCTGCTTGCTTACATTCAAAACAAACAGAATAACCGCGGTAAGACGGTTTTTTACCGGCTAATAATTCTTCTACAATCCTGACCAATTCATCGCCGTCAACAGGACAGCCATGAAGCAAAAAATCAACAGGAACATAAGCGCTCAAAGGCAAAGCGTCAATTCCTCTTGGCTTATACTTATCCCCATATATCTTTTTATACCATTTGAGCCGGTCTTTCTTCTTAACAATCGCCGGAATACCGCCAAGACAAGCGCAGGCTCCTAAAGCAATTAAAACCCCTGAATCCTTTCTCAATTTTTTAAGCAAATCAACTTCACGCCGGGTAATAGGCGTTCCCTCAATAATGGTTATATCAAAAGGACCGGGCTTGTTATCCTCCTGCCCCAAGCGCCAGTTAACAATATCAATCCTACTCTCCAAATCTAAAATTTTCTCTCTTAAAGAGATGATTTTTACCTCGCATCCCTCGCAATCAGTAAAATCATAAATAGCTACTTTCGGTTTAGCCATAATTAATCCCAGTTTTTATCAATCTCGTCAAAGTAAAAAACAGGGCCATCTTGGCAGACATATTTATCCCCAGTAGCGCAATGCTGGCATTTGCCAACGCCGCAGTGCATTTTCCTTTCCATATTTACAAAAATTCTTCTGTCAGAAATCCCCAGGGGCCTTAATATTTTTTCCAAGGCGTCCATCATCGGCCCGGGCCCGCACATAGCGGCCACCGCATTAACATTATCAACGCTAATTTGGTCAACAATTTCTGAAACCATACCAACATGGCCTTTCCAGCTTTTATCCGGCTTATCAACCGTTAAAAGAACGTTAATATCTTTCTTCCATCTTTCTAATCTCTTTTTAAGAAGCAAATCAAGAGGCGTTTTAGCGCCGTAAATTAAATAGACTCTTCCAAAATCGCCTCTGTTTTTGATTATATATTCAATTAACGAGGCAATTGGCGGGATACCGCAGCCGCCTGTGACCATAATAATATCTTTATGTAAAATAAAATCCAAGGGGAAGCCATTGCCATAAGGGCCGCGCAGATACGCATTCTCCCCTTCTTTTAAATTATGCAAAGCCGTTGTCAGCGTCCCAACTTTCCTAACAACCACTTCTATATATAAACTTTTATCAGGAAAAGAAGCCGGGCCGAAAGGAGCTTCGCCGTATCCAAAAAGACCAAGCAAAACAAACTGGCCCGGATTAAAAACCAATCCTTTTTCATTTTTAGGGAACTTCCTTTTTTCTCTCTCCAAACGAAAAAGCTTAGTATCTTTGGAAAGTTTTACTATTTTGCTAACTTTTACTTTTTCCGGCAAATAGAGGTTTTTCATCTAGTAATTCCCTTCTCTTTTTTGTAATCTTTTAATATTTCAGTTAAAACATCTTTAATGCCTATGCCGGCCGGACAATATCTATAACACCGTCCGCAGGCAACACACTGCGCTTTGCCGTATTCCTTATAAGCCCTGACAAATTTATGGTAATACCAGTTGTAATATCTTTCCTTTATTGTTTTATGGAAATTATGCCCGCCGGCAACCTTGGCAAATCCCGGCAATGTGCAGGCATCCCATTGGCGGCAACGAACACATTCTTTATCGTCCAAGCTAACGCTGTCTTCTGTTGAAAAACAATGACACAAAGGACAAACATATGTGCAAATGCCGCAGCCGAGGCATCTCTTAGCCAGCTCGTCCCAAATTTTATGATTAGGCCAAGACCATGCAACCGCTTCTGCTAAAAGCTCTGAATCCAAAAGCATGCCCTTTATTGGATTGGGGTTAATCTTATAATTCTCAATTCTTGGCTTTTCTATATTTTTAAAAAATTTGCTTTGGCCCAACCTTTTGCCTTTCTCTGTAATAAACAAGCACTGATGCTGATGATCATTTATTTTTTCTAAGATAATATCACCTCCCGGCGAAACGCTTATTGGTTCATCAACTAAACCAATAATTGTCGCTTTTTCTCTTCTCCGCCAATAAAAAAAGTCGCTCTGCGGCTTTTTCATTATTTCGTCTAATTGCGTTATTGCCTCCAAATCTTCCAAACCAAGCCCAAAAACAATTAAATCCTTTTTTTCTTTTAAAGCTGGGATATTCAGCTCTTCTGTTTCTTTATCAAAATTAAAAATCTTTTCTTTTGGCGGAAAGAAAAGTTTTTTTGGCGGCAGTATTTCTTTTCTTATATCTGCCACCTGAAAACGTTTTTTCAACTGACTAAGCCAGTCATTGATTTCTTTCTTTTCTATAACCAACGCCATTTGTACTTATTGTATCATAAAAAGAAAAGAACAAAAACCAGCTATCCACAATTGAAAACCCCGGCCGAAAAATTTTTAGCCGGGGATTATTTTTGCCGCAGGGGTTATTTTAGTTGGATATCAGATGTATTAACGCTCTTTCCCACTCATGCTTGAGATACTTATCTGAATATTGAGGGCCTGCCGCCAGAACAACTGTCCCGCCACTTTTTCTTTTTCTGGAATATTTCCTCTTTTTCTCATCAACCTCCACCTTAACAAGCCCCCAGCGATGCTCACCTCCTTTGATCAAGCTCAACAGAAAATCCACCTGCACTCTCTTCCCTTTTATCTTACATCTTATTTTGTCCGCAGAAATGAAATCAACAATCTTTCCTTCAGCTTCTGACCTTTCAAGCAACTCGCAAACTCTCCTTTTGGCCACAATATGGTCTTCTTCCACTGAAATATTTGACAAAGAAAGGCCATCAATCATTTGCCGAGTAATTTTTCTCACCTCCTCCATAAAGCTGCTATGCATGACAACACCCTCCCTTTTGTTTTGTTGTCAAAAAACTATTTAAAAGGGGAACGATTATTGTTCTCCTAACGCTTCTTCAATGGTTTGTTCAAAGACAGAATATGGCTGATTGCCGGAAATTTTTTTGCCATTGACAAAGAAAGCCGGCGTCCCCTGAACACCGTCTTCCTGCGCTTGACTGAACCACTGAAGGGCTCTTTCTTGGTATTTATTTGACTCAAAACACTGGTTGAACTTTTCCTGATCAAGACCAACATCGACAGCCAGCGTTTTTAATCCCTCAACAGAAGCAAGTTCGCTTATTTTTTCAAAAAGAAGTTCGTTAAATTCAGAAAATTTGCCGTCTTCGTTAGCGCAAAGAACAGCTTGGCTTAATTCAACCGGAGAAACCAACCGCGACACTAAGTTAACCCTGCCTGTCCCAATATATTTCTCTTTAATAAGGGGCAGAGTATCTTTGTGAAAATCAGCGCAGTGGCCGCATAAATGACTGGAATATTCTATTATTGTCACAGGAGCGTTAGGATCTCCTATAACAATATCTTCAGCCATACTAGCATCACCGTTATTGTCGGTATTGTTGTCTGTTTTGTTTGTGTTGTTATCAACTATTGAAGCTGTTTGATCTCCGCTATTGCCGGAGTAATACCAAGCTCCGCCAATTAAGGCAGCGGCTACAATAATCGCTATAAATATGTCTCTTTTGCTCATAGTACTGTAATGATAACAGATAATACAAAAAAGTAAACACCCGGACCACAGCCTAAAGACCAGAGCTTTCTGACATGGGAGTAAAACCGATTATCAACATTTATCTTTTTGCTAAATACCAGTTATTTGCTATAATAATATGTGAGAATATTATGAAGTCAAAAATTATTAGTTTATTTAGTTTAATATTCGGCATTATCGCTATTATTGGCGCGATAACCCTAATCACTCTTTCCCTCAAAGCCGCTTCATCGCTTAATCCTTTGTTAAGCTTTGTCTCATTGATGCCTTTTGTTTTAATAATAACTTTTTTAGGCCTTCTCTCGCTTGTTTTGGGCCTTATTACTATTTTTAAAAAAGAAGAAAGATGGATTAATCTTCACGGCTATATCGGCCTTATCGGCTTTATCGCTGTTTTAACATACTGGCTGATTGGTGTTTTTGGCAGCCATCTGGTTTAAGGAATTATTTTTTTAAAAATTGTATGACAAATCCTCCTTAAAAGAGGGATTTTTTATTTCTCTTGTCAAAAGCTTTTTCTTAACTTCTTTTCCTTTATTGTATCCGCCAAATTTTCCGTCAGAACGAATAACCCGATGACAAGGAATATTTTTATCTCTGTTTTTGTTTAAAATATTGCCGACTGCCCTAAATGATTTCGGTTTTCCAGCGCAAAGAGCAACTTCTTTATATGTCATAGTTTTACCTTTTGGAATTTGACTAACAATATAACAAATTCTTTCCTTAAAAGGCATAGAATTAAAAACCGGCTGGCAGCTTTTTCTATGAAAAGGGCTTGGGCCAAATTCATTTAATCTATCTAAGTGAAAAACGGTGCCGTAGCCCTTGTGCTGGAAAAAACCATATTGCGGATATTTTTTATCCAGCCGTTCCATTAATTTATCACGATTTACTTTAGCCGCAATAGAAGCTAAAGAAAGAAGAAATATTTTCTGGTCTCCCTCAATAACCGTTTCCTGCTCAATTTCTATATTGTTAATCCTTTGTTTCCCGTCTAAAAAAAGAAAATCGGGCTGGGGGGTAATTTTTTTTAAAGACCTTTGCCATGCCAAAAGAGTTGCCCTGCCAATATTAATCCTGTCAATTACCTTCGGCCAAACAGCGCTTGTCTGCCACTGGAGATTTTTTTCTTTTTTAATCATTTCAAAAATTTTTTCTCTTTGTTTTTTGGAAAGTTGTTTGGAATCCCTTATCCCCCTTTTCGCCAGTAGCTTAAAAGACGGTAAAAAAGAATTTTTGCCATCATAATTAATTGCCACTGCTCCGGCTACCACCGGCCCGGCCAAAGAACCGCGGCCGGCCTCGTCAATACCAACTACCAGCTTGCTCCCTTTTTTAAAAATTAACTTTTCTTGGGGAGAAAAAACCATCAAAAATTAACACTTCCTCCATAACTTCCTCCATAATTAAACAGCCTATTTCTTAACCAAATTAGGCGGAGTCTCTCTTGACAAAGCGGCGATAATATTATTAGCAGCCATTTCAGACATTTTATCTCTTGTTTCTTTTGTTGCCGAAGCAAAATGGGGAGTTAAAACAGTATTTTCTAAATCCGCCAGACCATGTGTCAGCTCCGGCTCATTTTCAAAAACATCTAAGGCGGCTCCGGCAATTTTCTTTTCTTCCAACGCTTCAACCAAAGCTTTTTCGTCAATGACCGGCCCGCGAGAAGTATTAATCAAATAGGCGCTTGACTTCATTTTAGCCATTCTTTCGGCATTGACTAAATGGCGCGTTTCGTCTGTTAAGGCGGTGTGCAGACTAATAAAATCGGCTTCCTTAAACAAATCGTCTAATTCTCTGTATTCTAAACCGTGCTCTTTTTCTAATTCCTCATTTCTCTTTATATCGTAATAAACTACTTTCATACCAAAGCCGTTTTTCATTCTCTCTGCTACTGCAAAGCCAATTCTGCCTAAACCGACAACCCCTAATATCCTCCCTTTAATATCAGCTCCCAAAAGAAGTTTTGGTCCCCAAACCTTGTATTTGCCGGCCCTGGTATACCTATCCGCTTCCACCACCTTTTCAGCAACAGCCAAAAGCAAAGCAACAGAATGATCAGCCACTGCGTCTGTTAAAACCCCGGGGGTGTTAGAAACCATAATATCGCGCTTATTTGCCTCCTTGATATCAATATTATTATAGCCAACCGCATAATTGGCAACAATTTTCAACTGTTCGCCGGCCGCCTCCATCACCTCGCTATCAATTTTTTCAGTTAGAACTGATAAAATAGCGTCTACTCCTTTAACGCCCTCTAAAAGCTCCTCGCGTGAAATAGCGCCTTCTGGACCAATTGACACTTCCCAATCCTTTTCCCTTAATAGATTAATTCCTTTTTCGGGAATCTGTCTGGTAACAAATATTTTAGACATATTTTAATTTTCATTGCCAGCGGAATAAAAAATACAACAACCCCTTATTTCTTCCTCCGCGAACAACAACATTGATTATTTTTTTCTATTCTACCATAAAAAATTAAAAACAAAAAGCGGCTTTATTGAAAAAACCGCTTCCGGGGCGCCTGGCCGAACAAAGCAAAGATTAATATGAAGGTTCTTGAGAAAAGAGCTTTTCATAGAGGTCTTGGGATAAAAAGCCGCTTGGCGCTTCTTCGTAAAAGCGCCTTATTTCTTCTTCAGAAAGACCTAATTCTTCTTTCAGCCGCCGGATAATTTCTATTGTCTCTTCTTGAAAATCCATAAGCCCTCCTTTCTCTAAAAAGAAATGACGACATCTTGCTCAACCAATTCTTTCCCGCACTGGGGGCAAAAACCAAGCTTTGTCTGACTAACTTTCAGCGGCGGGTTATGGGCCTGAATATTATTACAGACCCAAATAATGCCCTCTTTTCTCTTTTCTGCTCCTTTTTCTTTCCCAAAGACAACATCCTTCTTCCTCCCCATTAATTCAGACACAACAACCTCCTTTCTTTTTCAGGTTAAAGTTATATTTTGCTCAAAGAATTAAAAAATCCAGCCGGCTAGCTAGATTTACTTCTACAATGCTATTTATTTTTTCTTATATTATTAATTGTAAGAATAGCTCGCGTTGTTAACACTTTTAGGATAAAGTATTAACAACAT
>CAYQQO010000016.1:0-14148 GCA_964420115.1 uncultured Candidatus Saccharibacteria bacterium
GTATTCTTTTTCTCTAAAGACCATTCTTTAATACTCCACCACTCGTCTCCTTCTGGTTGTTGTCTTTAAATTGTGCGCCGTGAGGGATTTGAACCCCCGACCGTTTGCTTAAAAGGCAACTGCTCTACCAGGCTGAGCTAACGGCGCGTATTTAATATTCTACCTAATTTTAAAATAAAAATCAAGCTGGTGTTGGCTTGATTGCGACGCTTTTTCTCTTTATCCCCCTTTATCTTCTAATCATCTGTTTTCTTTTTTCTTCTCATTAAAACCATAGCCAGGATTGGCAAAAGCACCCAGACAAATTGGGCTTCCGGCCCAATAAATGTTTTTTCCACTATAAAGTTAAATTTTCCAATAATCTCGGAGGGCAAAAAGGAAAAAATAACCATGGCTAAAAGCCCGACTTGAGCGATGCTTAAAACAAACAATTGCCACCAGGCCGCTTCTCCTCTTTTTCTAATCCTTAAAGTGGAGCTTAAAACTGAACGGGGAATTAATAAATAAAAAAGGACAATTAAGGCTAGAAAAATAAATGTTTTGGCAGATGATGATGGCTCTTGATTTACTCCCAGCCAACTGAAGGAATTTAATGAATTCCAGGGAATTGCTTTTATAATTGAAAGAGAAAAATATGAAGAAAGAAGCAGAATTATCATTCTGTTTCTACCTAAGAAAAATCCGTAAGTAAGGACGGCGGCAAGAAAGATGAAGATAATGAATATATCCCATCCTGAAGCCGCGCCGATAGATAAATCAGCTAATGTTTCTCTGATTGCCATTTAAATAATATTATTAATAACAATTTCTAAAAAGAATTACCCCTAAAAATTATAATACAGCAAAAAAGATTATCCATATCAGAATTTTTGATGAAAGCTCTACTGATACTTTTTTGCTACTTTTTCATTAATCTTTTAATTGTTGAATCAATTTTTTTTGTTCTCTTGATAATTTTTTAGGCACTTCTACCTGGATTTTAACAATTAAATCGCCTTTCCCTCTCCCGTAAAGATGCGGCATTCCTTTATCTTTTAATCTTATTATTTGGCCGGGCTGGCTGCCGGCTGGAATTTTCAGTTTAATATTGTCTGTTAGTGTCGGTATTTCTATTTTATCACCTAAAGCGGCTTGGGAAAAGCTAATTTTCAAATTGTATGTTAAATTATCTTCTTCTCTTTGGAAATTCTCATGCGGTTTAATGCGGATATTAACATAAAGATCTCCGGGCTGTCCGCCGTAAGGAGCCGCTTCTCCTTGGTTGCTCAATTTAAGGATTTGCCCGTTATCAATGCCTGCTGGAATTGTTATTTTAATCTTTTTGTTTTCTCTTATTCTTCCTTCTCCGTGACATTTTTTACAAATGTTTTCCGGCGCTTCTCCTCTGCCGTGGCAGTTGGAACAGGGCTTTTGCTGGAAGATGATACCGAGAATGCTTCTGCTGGTTGTTTGTTCATAACCGCTTCCCTGGCATATTTGGCATTTTTTGAGAGAGTCTCCCCCTTTTCCGTCGCACTGCGGGCAGAAAATCATTTTTCTAAGCTCAATATCTTTCTTTGTTCCTGAAAAGGCCTCTTTTAAATCTATTTCTAAATTAATGCTGATATCTTCGCCAAAATTAGTTTGTCTGGCTTGTCTGGCTCTGGGGCCAAAGCCAAACATTTCTTCAAATATTCTTCCAAAGCCCAAATCTTCAAAAATATCCCTCCCCCCAAAAGCCTCATAAAAAGAGCGAAAATCCTGCTGCGAAAAACCTTGGCTGTAAGGCGCCTCTTGTTGTTCAAACGCCTGGCCGAACTGGTCATATTGAGCTCTTTTTTCTGTATCAGATAAAACACGATAGGCCCGGCTTAGTTCCTTGAATTTTTCTTCGTATTCTTTTTTTTTGCTTTCTGGCGCTTTGTCCGGGTGATATTTGAGAGCTAATTTGCGATATGATTTTTTGATTTCACTTTCTGTGGCGTTTTTATCAACGCCCAGAATTTCATAATAGTCTTTTGCCATTTATAAATTACAGGTTAATAATCTCCTTTAAAACAGCTTTCTCTTCTATTTTAATTGCTCCTAAGCCGACTAATATTTTAAAGGTCCCCCACCCCAAAAGTATAACCAACCACATTACTGGGATTGCCAGGGTCCTTACAGCGAAGAAAACACCAACAGCCAGTCCTATGGGGAAATAGTCCTTATATGTTTTAGTGTACTTATTAACTTCTTCGTTGATGGTCATGTAAAGGGCTTCTCTGAGTTCTTTATTTTGTTGGAGGTTTTCTTTAAGAGATAAATTTTTTTTTATGGAGATGCCCATCTCTTGGGCGATTTGATAAATCATTCCCACTTGCCCTTCGCTTTCTTCTATTAATTGTCCTTCTATTGTCGTCAGTATTGGTTCAATAATAGCATCAAAAAGATAGCGAGGCACTTCAATCTGCCCTTCATCTTTAATAGCTAAAGGAGAAAAGAAATAAACAGCGGCAATAATTAAGGCTAAGCCGGTTAAAGCGGTGGGCAAACTCCTTCTTAGTATTTTTGTTATTTCAATTTTTATTCTTGCTTTCTTTTCGTAGACAGCTTTGTAAGAGGCGTAGAAAAAGAGAAGCAAAGAAACAAGCAAAACAACAATATATTCTTTAGTAAACCCAAAAACAAGGAAAAAGCTAATAAGAAGGAAAAAGAGAGTGACCAGTATTAACACTTTAGAATTGGAAAGGATCCAGTTCAAGCTTAAAAAAAAGAGGACTAAGAAAAGCCCAATTGTTGGCCAGACCCAGCCGCCCTGATGCCATAAAAGATTTTTCAGTCCTGTCCAGCTCATTGCCAGAAAAAGAGTAATTAAGCCGACAAGAACTGATTGGGTAATTCTGTTGATTTTAGTCATATTCTGTTTGATTATACCACAGTTTAGGCGTAGCGTAAAACAATTCTTTCCACAATTTTGTCCCAGTGGTAATTTTCTATGCCGTGCTTTTTAATTTTTCTGGCTCTCTGGCTTAAAAGATATGGATTTTTTAAAAGATAGTTTAAATTCTCGCTTAAATTTTTGGCATTTTTATTTCTGAAAAAAAAAGATAAGTCATCAAATATTTGCTTGTGAGGAGAAATATCTGAAAGAAGAAGGGGGCGGCCAAAACTGCCTGCTTCCATAACTGTTAAAGGGAGGCCTTCGTATTCAGAGGAATTTATAAAAAGCCAGGCGTTGCTGTAAAGTTCGCGCAAAGTTTTTCCTTTTTGCGGGCCTAAGAAAAGAATGTTAGGGTCATCGCCAGCCAGTTTTTTTAATTTTTCCTGATATTTTTCTGTATAAAAAGGAGGTCCGACAATAACTAATTTTTTATCAGTCTTAATTTTTTTGTAAGCAGATATTAAATAGTGTACTCCTTTATGAGGAATCAGTCGGCTGACAGTTAGGATATAGTTGTTTTTTGAGAGATCCCATTTTTTTATCAGTTTGGCCGGGGTGTGTTTTGTCTCGTTGACCCCGTGAGGGATGTAAAAGCTTTGGTGGCTGTATTTGGATTTAGTGTATTTTTGCAGTTCCAAAGAAACGCAAATAACTTCATCGGCCAAACGACAGCCGATTATCTCCCCTATTTTCAACGACACACGGGATAATTGCCCCCACTTTTGATGAAAATAGTCGCGGCAGTGAAAAGTAAAAATTATCTTTGATTTAGAAAAGAGTTTTGGCAGCCATAAACAGAGAGCCGGCCCCACTCCGTGATAATGAATTAGATCAGGCCTGACTTTTAATATTGCGTGAATGCTGGCGAAAAAAACATGGCTGATTGTATCTAAGTGTTTTGTTCTAATGCTGGGGAGGGTAATAATGTTTACTCCTTTGTATTTTTTTATTCTTTTTGGCGTGTAGTAGCCTCGCGCGTAGACAAAAATTTGGTAGTTTTTCTTTTTGGCCAAACGACAAGAAACCTCCTCTACATGACGCTCAATTCCTCCGTAAAGCGTCGGTATGCCTTTTTGGCCGATCATAGCTACCTTCATAATTACTCTAAAGCAATTTCCCCCTGCCAGTTGTTGCTGACAATAATTTCTTTAATAACTTCTTCTTTATTTGGCTTTATAATTATAATTTTTATGGGCAGTTCTTCTATACCTGATTGTTTTTGGACTAAAAGCTGGTAATTTTCTTCTTTTATTTCTTTCGGCAGATGATAAACAAATTTAAATTCTTTTGTCTGACCGACCGGAATTGTCATCCACTGGCCGAATACTTTTTTGCCCAAATCATCGCTGAAAGATAAATCAGGTTTAAAACCGCTTGTTTCTGTCAGCCAGCTGCCAGAAGGAGTATAAATTCTTAAATAAAATAAATAGTTATCACTAAACCAGTCTTTATTTTTTCCTTCGTGGGTGTATTGTATTTTTAAACGCCCCACTGGTTTTTTTTGGCTTAGATCAACTGTGTATTGAGCTTCCCTTTTTATAAAATAGTTGCTCTTTTTGCCGCCTAAATTTGCTTCCACAAGCATTAAATAATCCCCCTGATTGTTTTTCTCTATCTGCCCGTCCCATTGTTGTTTGGAAATAACATCTTGGGCGTTTTCGTTTTTAAAGTAAAGAAGAATATCTTTGTTGTCTAATTTTTCAAGGGCAAAGTCAATAAAATTATTTTTGGCAAGCAAATTTTCTCCCGTTAACTGGTTGAATATTTTTTTAACCAATGATTTAAAGATTGTTTTTCTTTCGCCCGGCTCAATCCCCCTTTGCGCATAACCTTTTTCCACTTCATATTCTAATTGGTAAAGAATATCTTCACTTTCAAATGTTTTATTAAACTCCTCCAAGCGCACTGGCCCGGTAATTTCTAACAAATCAGGCAAAACAGAAGCATTAATGGCTATGATGCCGTCAAATTCCTCTTCTCCTCCCTGTAAATGGTAAAGTTTTTCTGCTTTTATAGCTGATACTTTAAAATCAGGCGACCAGTTGCTGTCTCTTAATTGCCAGTTGTCAATTTTTAAATAAGTTTTAAGCGGTTGTGGCGGTTCTATCGCTGCGTTGGAAAAACCGTCAAAAATATTGGTGTCATGAATCTCTAGTTTTTTTGGCTGACCGTTTCCCATTTTTAGAATACCGAAGTTGCCCAGATACCCGCCGCTTGGCCTAAGCTCTAAATTATTCTGAAACAAAAGAAGATATGTTTTTTCTCCTTTAAGGCCGACTAAATCAGGCAGAATTTTTAATATGGAAAGCTGGTTGAATTTTTCTTCTGCTTTCTCGCTTATATTAAAAATATTAGCCAAAGATGATTCTTGGTTTATCCATCCGCCTCTGATAAAGACAAAAGTACCGATAATCGCCAGAAGGATAGAAAAGAATATGGTAATTTTAGTTAGTTTTGATTCGCTGATAAACATTGATTATTTTTTTATAATGATTTTCAGAATTGTTTTCTTTTAAAACTTGAGCCCTGCCAAGTTTACCCATTTTTTTTGTTTTTTTAGGATGCCTGACAAACCAAATTATTTTTTCTTTTAAATCATTATAGCTGTCATACTGATAAACAAGTCCGCTTTGGTTGTTTTTAATTAACTCAGTCAGCCCGCCTAAATTAGAAGATAAAACCGGCTTATTTAATAAATGACTTTCTAAAATATTGTAGGGGCAGTTTTCCGGCCAGAGGGAAGGGACTATAACAAAATATGACTGGCTGATTGTTTCTTCCAGCTCTCTGCCTTTTATCTCTCCTAAAAAATCTATTTCTTCTCTGTCCCAGACCAGTCTTTTCAGTTTTTCTTCTTCCGGGCCTTGTCCGGCAATTTTTAGCTTCCATCCCGGCAAATCATTTAAAATTTTTAAGAATGATTTAATCAGAAATTCTACTCCTTTTTCCTGCGAAAGGCGGCCGAAATAAAGAAGGTAGTTTTCACGAAGCTTGTTTTTATTTTCCTTTATTTCTTTATTTCCAACAAAATTAGGTAGATAAACAACCTTGCCTTTCGGGATTCCCCATAAAATCGCTTTTTCTTTTATATAATAACTGGGGGCGAAAAAAACGTCTATCTTTTCTACTGTTTTTAAAAAATCCTTATGCCATTTTCCTTCCAAATAGCCGCCCAAGCTTTTTAAAAAAGAATTTTTGATACATTTTTTTTTGAGGCAGGAGCGGTGGTTTTTTCTGTTGAGACAATCAAAGCAGGGAGTATTTTTGTAAAAGAAACGGTAATTAGGACAAAAGAGCTTGTAATCATGAAGAGTCATAGCAATGGGGACATTCTCTTTTTTTAAAGCGCTGACAATAGAAGGAGAAAGATGGCTGAAAAAATTATGTAAATGGGCAATATCCGGCTTTTCTTTGGCGATTAATTCTTGAAGTTTTCTTTTTGCTTCTTTGTTATAAAAAAGATTCTTTGCCTTTTTAATTTCTTTTCTTGCCCCTTCTCTTTTAGAAAAGTCGTAATACAAAGGAAAATTATTTTGTTCAGACAGAGGAAAATTTTGAGGATGTTTTGTGCTAAAGGTTGCTACTTGATGTCCTTTTCTGCTCAATAGTTCTGATAAGTCAAAAAAATACCTCTCTGCTCCCCCTTTTAAAAAGAAAAATTTATTTATTTGAAGTATTTTCATTAATTGTTGTAAATTAGAAAACTCTTGCAATTAGACGGGTTCTTTCTAAAGAGCCGGCGATTTTACTGTTTTTTGCTTTGTTTTTTTTGGATAGTATTTTATTTTTTCTTTTAATATCCACCAACCAGCTTTTGGCCAGTGTTTTCTTATCGCCTGGCGGGCGGTGCAAACCATCCAGTTTACCGGGGCCTGTTGACTGGAGCTAATCTGGTTAGCTTTTCTGCTGAAATCAGACCAGCTTGTTATTTTCTGAATTTTTCCTAATTTCAAATTCCAAACATCAGAAGGATAAATATCGCCGCATGGATCAATAAATAAAGAATTAATTCCCGAATAATCAGGCAGAATTCTTTTTCCTGTTTTTATTACTTCAATTATTCCATGAGCAAAATACGCTCTTAACCATCTTTTTGGATTGGCGCTTTTAAGTTCTTGTCTAATCAGCCAGTTTACTTCGTTTATCATCTGTTCTGTGTTGTTAATACTGTTTTCTGTTGTTTTGAAATAGTGGGCTGAATTATGATAAAGAGCCAAACTGAATTCTGTTTTCATTTCTCTGCTCAAGCGGTAAATTCTTCTTAGTTGAGAAATGTTTTTATCACCTAAGGTAAAGGCGATTTTAATATCTTTGATGCCTAATTCTTTTAAAAGGCGGACTGTTTCTAAGGCTAGCTTAAATCCTCCTTCAAATCCCCTTAATTTGTCGTGTTCGCTGTTAAAGGCGTCTATGGAAACAGCTATGCCAATGTCTCTTTTGAATTTAATAATCTTTTGAACCTGTTTTTTTATTGTTCCCGGTAAAAATCCATTGGTTGAAATAATTATTTTTGCTTTGTGAGAGCGCAGTTTAACTATTTTAACAATTTCAGGCAAATCTTCCCTTAAAAACGGTTCGCCTCCGGAAATATTGACATGTTTAATGTTTTGTGGCAAATTGCTGTAGTCAAGAGGCTTTGTTGAAAACTTGTCATCATTTTGCCAAATATGGCAAAACTGGCAACGAGCGTTGCATTGGTAAGTAATAGCTAAAACAATGTCCTTAATTGGACTTTTTCTCATAAGGCCTTCACTCTACCAAAAAACATGGAAACAGTCAATAATAGATCTAAGAAGCGGGAGGGAGGTAATTACAGCGGGGGGGGAAGAAAATTTTTCTATTTTTTACTGGCCTTGCTTCTTTTAAGGCCTTCTTTAGATATTCTAAGCCAGAAAGAGATAAGAATTCATCCTGATTTGCCTGATGTTAATGTTAATTTAATTATTGGCGGGGTTATTTTCTTAATTACTCTGCTTTTTTTAATTAAAAACATTAAATTAGTTTGGCAAATCCCCCTTTTCTGGCCGATTTTTCTCTTTTTAGCCCTTTCTTTTGTCAGTATTTTTTATTCTTTGGATATTTTTACAAGTTTTAAGGAATTTATCCGCATAGCTACTATCTTTTTTCTTTATTTTTCCGCTTATCAATTAATTAAAAATGAAAAGGACTGGCATTTGCTTTTAGGGGCTATTTTAATCAGTTTTCTTTTGCCTGCCGCCTTTGCTCTTTTTCAGCTTGTTTTTAGCATGGGCCTTCCTGATGACTTTGGCGGCTTTGACAGGATTTACGGCACTTTTGCTCATCCTAACCCTTTCTCTTTCTATACCTTGTTTATTTTAGGCCTTCTTCTTTGCCTGGTTATGGCAGAGAAAGAAAAAAACGGCTCTTGGTCAATTAAAAATATATATATATATTTATCTTTTTTTGTCTTTTTTCTTCTTTTTTCCACTTATACCCGCAGTGCCTTAGCCGGTCTTGGTATTTTTCTTCTAATTTTCGGCTTATTCAAATACAGAAAAGTTTTATTAGCCGGTCTTCTTGTCTTTTCAGCCGCTTATTTGTTTTCTAATGTTTTTAGAGAAAGATTGTGGGAGTTGGTTGCTATGGACCCATATGGCTCAATTGTCTGGCGTTTTCGTCTTTGGAGAGATATGCTGCCTGTGTTTTTTTGGCAGCCGTTTTTGGGTTATGGTATCGGTGTTTTCAGCCATATAGTGGAGTTTTACCGCGGCTTTAGTTGGGGCAGTTTGGAAGCTCATAATGATTATTTTAAAATTTTAGTAGAAAATGGGATTGTCGGCCTTCTTTCTTATCTGTGGCTGGTTATTAGCGCAATCTATTATCTTTTAAAAGGTGTTATAAAAAACGTTAATTACAGAAAAATTTTCAGTTTAGGCCTTTTTGCCATAGCGACAAGTTTATTTTTAGCTGGCTTTTTTGATAATGTCTTGCGGACAACCGCCCTTCAGTGGAATTTCTGGATTCTTTTAGCTGGTTGGTTTAAAATTTTAAGAGACCGGCCTGGATAATTCTGTGAGACCTCGTTCTCGCCGCTATCTTTTTAAAAAAAAGAAAGCCCTGCGCCTTAGAGGTGCAGGGCTTTTGTTTCTTTTCGGTATTTATTATTGTCTTTTGAGTTGCCATTTGGCATTCTCGGGGTTGCAAAGCATTCCCCTTTTTTCTGGCGGCAAGGCCTTCCAGAAAGACAATAATTATACCTTTGTGCTTCCTTGAAGCTTGAAGAACAATCAGCGTTGAGCTAGTTCGGGATGGAGCCCTTGTTTGAGTTTCCCCTGACCGAGTGATTTGAGGGGTCTAGTCGCCCGGTCCGGATACATCACCAGACCAATGACCAGCGTTTGTAAATCAGAGGCTGAATTCTCTCCTTCGTAAGAGACCCAGTCGTTAGTAGGGTCAAGAACCAAATATCCGGCGGTGCCATCCCTTGCCTTGCCAACGCCCCAGATGTGCTCCACTACTGGTTCTCTTACTTCAATAGCCAGATTTTTTAAGGTAATTATCACTTTGCCGTTTTCTGTGTTCGCTTTGGTAAAATAACGTCTCTCTCTGCCGTATTTGGCATCAAGGATGCTGGAAGCAAATTTGACCTGAGAGGCCGGCTTGAGCCTCTCTCCCTTAGTATTGCCTTGCGGGGTCAGAAGCGGCTGGTAGATGGTTATTTCTACTTTTTCCCCTATGTCTTTGACCAAAATCATTGGTTTGCTCTTGCTGTGGTCGAGCGCCTCGGCGGACAGCTCGGTCAATTCCTCCAATCCTATCAGTTCCATTTCCACTCTTTCCTGAGCGAAGAGTCTGTCTGTCCCGAGAGGCGCCGCCATCATCAGAATCATCAATCCGACCAGTCCCATCAATTTCATCGCTTTCATTTCCCTTCCTCCCTGTTTTTTCTTTTTGTTCTTTGATTTGTTCTTTGAGAAGCTTTAGTATCTCGGCTTCTCTTTCGTTTTGGTCTATTCCCTTAAATCTGCCTATCTCATTCCCTAATTTCCCAGTCAGCCACATATATATATGGTAGAAGTTGGCTTCGGCGTAAAGACCGTAGGAATCTGGGTGGGTTTTGTCCCAGATATTATAGCCAGCTCCTATTTTAACCCCTTCGTCCAAAAATGATAAGCCGCCTCTGAAGCTGTTCCCCCACTTGTATCCTTCTTGGTAGTAGGTGCTTCGATATTCGCCCCAAATCTGGACTGTTTTTTGTCTGTCAAAGTTGAAGATATCGCCAGTTAGGGCAAAATTGTAGGCGTCTTTTTGTTCAGGAGAGCCAAACAGCGGTTTGCGGCCGTTTTTGTCTGTCCAAAAATCCTTTTTTTCTTCGCCAAAGCCGAATTCCAGTTCCATAGAAGCGCGAAGCTTAGAAAACCACTTTCTTTCGCTTCTCCCGTTGTATTCAGCAGAGCTGTAGAAATTAAGGATGTCTGTGCTTTGGCTCATATTATAACGACCCCACTGATTAACGAGAAATCCCTCATCTTTCCGCCGGCCCCCCCCAAAACGGCTGATAATCTCCCAATCATAGTCCTTGTCGCGGAAACGGCCGGCCAAGGACCCGATATCTACGTCGCCTCTATAAGAGAATCGCTCTCCGCCGGTCTTGCCCCACCAGTTTCTAGTGGTGTAATTGGCGCCAAGCGACCATTCATTGCCCTTGGAGTCTTTCGAGACAAAAGGGTAAATGGTAGATGACTGCCAGAAACCGTGGACCCTGTTGCCGTCAGTAAATCTTTCTCTGAAACCCCCCCATGAAGAATCCCAGTCTAATTGGTATTTTTCTTTTGCCGCCTTGTATTGGGCGATAGCAATCTCTCCCCTGACTGTAGGCGGAGGAGGTGGCGGGAGGGACGGTTTTGGAGGCGGATTCATTGCCTTAAGCGACCAATTCCCGCAAAAGACAGGATACCACACTCTTATGCCGTCTACTTCATAGATGCGGGCCGCTTGGGCGATGTTTCCCCAATCAACGAGCGCATTGCGCCAGATATAGAATTTACCAAAAAGCACTTTGTCAAAACGATCACCTTTTTCAATTCTGTCCCACTTAAAGTCGCTTTCTTTGCCGCTTATAGCGGCCCAGTGCTTTCTAATAACCTCCCTGGCCTGCTTTCCGGTCAGACCAAGGATTTGCAACCCCTTTATGTCTCTTCCCAGCTGTTTCTGACTGTCAGGGATATATTTTTTAAAGGGATTACTGTTGAATTCCCTCCATACTCTGATGGTTGTTAGATCTAATAATTCCTCAAGGGCGATTTTTTGGCCCGGGGAAATGATATTCCTTTTCCTTGCTTCGGGCTTGACATCCCCCCAGGGGATATGAAAGATGTGGATGGCGATTTTGTAGATAGAATCGCCTTTTTCAACCAAGTGCACCTTGCCTCCTTGATTGGCCGAGGCAAGGCACACGCTGGCCAGTATTAGCCAAAACGTCAAGATTGCCTTTTTCACGCCTTGCCTCCTTTTGGTTATTGATTAATTGTTTTCAAGCCATTTTCTGTAGTCCGCTTCATAGCGGGTTTTGTGGCGGCTATACTCTTTCATCTCTTCTATCCATTTCTCAAGCGCTTCTTCTTGCTCTTTTTTCAAAGAGTTGAGCTGCTCTTGAAACGGCTGAAGCAAAATTGCCAGCTGGAATCTATCCAAAGGAGCTGTGTCATAGTATGGCAGAGACAAGTCCGCTTTCTGGACGATTAATTCAACAATCGCCCAGGCTCTAACCCCAAAAACAGCGAAAAGACCGGAAAAATTGGTGGCCCCGGCAAGGATAATATCCTCACTGGTTATTTTAGCCGCCTTGGCCATTACTTGGTCAAAGAGACCCGGAATTTTCTGGTCATCCATTTGTCTGCCGATATCAGATAGAATTTCCCTGATATGTTTGTCTTTTTCTGTTCCAATCAGCACAGCCGGCCAGATTTCAATACCGCTTTCTCCCAGCGGCCTTATTTTCTGCCAAGAAAACTGCGGAGCAATATATCCTTCATTGCTGTAAATTTTCTGGCCATCCACAGTATAAAGATGGCGGCCGCTGCGCGAAGAGATGACTGCCTTTGCCCGGCTGTAATCTATCTCCTTGCTGATAATAACCAACAGGCGGGCCCGGCCGCCCTTGTTAATCACCTTGATGCCGGCGAATGAATCCCCGTTTTCAAGATGAACATCATGGCGGGCGCCCAATCCTTCTGATATCAAAAGAACCGGATGAAGATAGCACCAGGCAGCTCCGTAGGCAATTCCTTTTCTTGTTTCTGTTTTCGGAATTTCATTGATTACCTTTTCAGGCATAATGAACCTTCGCGAAGCGCAGCCAGCGGCTGCTAAAACAAAAATGATTATTACCGAGAAAATCCCTTTTTTCATTTTACGCCCCCTTCTGCTATATCAGAGATTATTAAGCTGCTTGGTTGAAGATAGACATCCCTTCTTTCTTCTTAAAATGTTCTTTAAGGTGCCTGCTTACTCTGTGGCGGTCTTTGCTGATAAATGATCCTCCTCTGTTTTGACAAATAGGGCAGATAATCATTTCGTCTTCACCTTGCGGGCATTTGACAGAATAACGTCTTCCGTCTTGAAATCCCACAACAAGATTGATTCTTTTTTCCTTGTCCTCTCCCCCTTTTTTGCGCAAAACCGCTATTACGAGAAGAAACAAAAAAAGAGCAGCAGCTACCAAGGCAAATTCACCGAGCTTATTAAGCTCGGTAGCGCTGATTATACGCTCCCCCGTCTCTGTTATCTCCTCTTTTGAGGCGGCAAGAAACGTTTGTTCTGCAGTTTCTTTTCCCAAAGGCGCTGTTTTTTCTTCTATCCCAGGTTCTGATTCCGGGTATTTAATAGCATAGACAACCCTGACAATACGGCCCAAATCACTTTCGCCGCAAGGTATTTGGACAATGGGAATGTTTAAACCAAGATGAGCTCTGATATAGTTAGCAACAGCCAGCGCTCTTTCTTTTGAAAGCTGATCGTTATCTATGTCTTTCCCTGTAAAATCAGCGTACCCCCAGACCTTAAAAGAGCGGAATTCTGCTCCTCTTTCTTTTTCTTTCTCCAGTTCCAAGACGAATTTTCCCAGTTGCTCTTTTGGCCGGCTTCCTTCGCTGATAGCAAATTTGCCCGGTCCAAAAGGACCAACCATAAACTCTCTTTCTCCCGCTTTTGCCTGGTTGATTGCCATAAAGCCAATTAATACTGCCAATGCCATCTTTTTCATGACTCTTCTCCTTTTTCTTTCGGGTTGGCAACGCCTTACCTAACAGCGGTAAAGCCGTCTGTTGTTCTCTTTATTCAGTTTTTAAAAAACAAGAAACCTCCTCTTTGTTCAGAAGTTAAAAAGCGCTTTCTTCTCCATGCATCGGTGGTTCGTCTTTTGTCGCCTTTTGCCAGCAGTTACTCTGATAAGAATCCGGCACTTCTTCATACCGGACACCTTCTTTTTTTGGTATGCTTCTGTCCAAAGAGGAGGCCTCTTTTTTGGCGGTTTTTCTAAATATTATTATTAAGCTGACAATAAAGCCGATTAAGGCGCCTAAAAAAGTTCCCAGCCATAAACGAAGAGTATTTGGTTTTTGGCTGGCTAACGGGTAATTCAGCACTTTGAGTTCTACATTATTCCCGCTTCCATGATAGAGGCGGTGATCGCTTATTAAGGTATTAATCACCGCACGGTTGATGTTATCGGTTCTGCCAGCTTCTTTATAGAAAGTGTCTATCCCAATTATTCCTAAATCGCGGGCAATTTTAACTTTAACAGCTTTTCCCCACTCTTGGCGTCTTTTCTTCGTTGATTCTGGAAAATCCGTCATTCCCAACTGGGCAGAAGAATCAACAGCCCTTTCAAAAAAAACATCACTGTAAACTGCTTCTTTCAAAATTCCTGAAATATATTGGGCTGATTTAGATGTGCTGTAAATGTCCTGTCCCTCAACCTGCTTTTGAACAACCAATATTCTTGAGCTGGCTTCGTATTTAGGAGTTTGTAAAACTAAAATATCAAAAAATAAAACTGCCCCCAAGACAGTTATCCAGAAAACTAACCGTTTTTTCTGGTAAATTAGCCTAATTGCTTCAGAAAAAGTCATTATTTAACCACTGCCTCCGATCCAGTGTTATTACAATAAAAAATGCCTAATGACATAGGCATTTTTTATCTTATACTTCGTCTGCAGTAATGTCAATACCTTGTATCCGTCCATAACATATTGGACTTTTTAGGTGATATAAAATTATCAATA
>CAYQQO010000017.1:0-9999 GCA_964420115.1 uncultured Candidatus Saccharibacteria bacterium
ATGTTGTTAATACTTTATCCTAAAAGTGTTAACAACGCGAGCTATTCTTACAAATAAAGCTTATGCTATTATTTTAGCTATGTATCCCTGGTGGTCAAATTATGTATACGCATACTGCACAGATGAAGAAGGTCAGGTTTATGATCTTATTGCTTTGTTAGAAAACGACAATTCACTAACTTGCCAAAGCAGATGTTGGGAAATGCATGTTGCTTCAAAGCAGGAGGGGGAAAACATTCACTGGTGCCAAGGTTGCGGCGGTTATAAAAATCTATCCGACTATGATAGTGAAGCTATGCCAAAATATATGAATCGCATTTATTCAGTTCATTAAAATAGATTGAGCGGTTTCATTTTATTGCCTGCTTATTACTAAGATTTTATATAAGATAGAGGCGCATAATTGACCCTGAAAAATATTATTTGAAAATAGGCAAGGCGACCGATTTAAAAAACCCGAAAGAGAGACTTCTCTAAAGGTAGATGCAAGAGACATAGGAATAGTAATGAGCAACTGGGGCCTGGTTAACTAAGCGGGGATTGCTTAGCGCTTGTTTCTTCTTTTGATTTCAGATAGGATGGTGATATGCTGCCACCTGAAAAATATTATTTGAAAATAGGCAAGGCGACCGATTTAAAAAACCCGAAAGAGAGACTTCTCTATCGGGTTTTAGAGATTATCCCCGGTCTTTTAGCTTGGACAACGCTTGTCGGCGTTATTTTTTTATCGTGGGCCAAGCCGGTCTGGATTGCTGTTTTTATTATCGCTTTTGATGTTTATTGGCTTTTAAAAACAGTTTATCTTTCATTCCATTTGAGGGCTGGTTATAGGCGTATGAAAAAGCAAATAGCCATAAATTGGACAAGAAGGCTTGAGCGATTGACAGCAAAAGGGGAAAATTGGCAGGATATTTATCATTTAATTATTCTGCCGATGTACAAAGAGGGGATGGATGTTATTAAGCCTACTTTTGAAGCAATAGTTAATTCCACCCACCCCAAAGAAAAAATGATTCTTGTTTTGGCTATTGAAGAAAGAGCCGGCCAAGCAGCCCAAAAAGCCGCACAAGAAATTGAAAAAAAATTTGGTGGTCGGTTTTTTAAATTTCTTATTACTGTTCATCCGCAAAATATTGTGGGTGAAATGCCGGGTAAGGGCTCTAATGCCACCTGGGCTGCCAGAAAAGCTAAGGATCTTGTTGATAATTTAGGTATTGCTTACAAAAATATTGTTGTTTCTTGTTTTGATATTGATACTAGGGTTTACCCCCAATATTTTTCTTGTTTGACATATTATTATTTAACCGCTAAAAAGCCGACTCGTTCCAGTTACCAGCCGGTTCCTGTCTACAACAATAATGTTTGGCAGGCGCCTGCTCTTTCCAGAGTGGTGGCTACTTCTGGGACATTTTGGCAAATGATGCAGCAGCAGAGAGCAGAACGTCTTTCTACTTTTTCCTCTCAAGCGGTGAGTTTTCAGGCATTGGTGGAAGTTGATTTTTGGCCGACAAATATGGTTTCTGAAGATTCAAGAATTTTCTGGCAGAATTTATTGTATTATCATGGCGATTATAGAACTATTCCTTTGTATTATCCTGTTTCCATGGATGCTAATTTGGCTCCGGGATTTTTAAAAACAGTTTTAAATATTTATCGTCAGCAAAGACGCTGGGGCTGGGGGGTAGAAAATATCCCTTATATGCTTTTTGGTTTTTACAAAGATATTACTTCTGGTTTTTCTAAAAAAATTTCCTTGAGGAAGAAATTTCACTGGGTATGGACGCAATTTGAAGGATTTTGGTCTTGGGCGACTCATGCTCTTTTAATTTTTCTTCTTGGCTGGCTGCCCTTGTTTTTGGGCGGGGAGGCCTTTAATGTGACTGTTTTAAGCTATAATCTTCCGAGATTAACAAGAATGCTTATGACATTGGCAATGATTGGCTTGGTTGCTTCTGCTATTTACAGCACTCTCCTTTTGCCGGAATTTCCTAAGGGGTATAATCGCTGGAAAAGATTTTTAAAGCAGGCCAGTGTTTTTCTTCAGTGGATTTTACTGCCAATAACTATTCTTGTTTTTGGCTGTTTCCCCGGCTTGGAATCGCAAACCCGTTTGATGCTGGGCAAATATATGGGCTTTTGGGTCACTCCTAAAAAAACTTTTTCTTCTAAATAATTTTAAAAAAAAAGCCGGGAAATAAGCGTTTTTAAAAGAGGGGAGAGACCTCCTTCGCGCTTATTCCCGGCTTGGTTTTTTTTGGTACGGGATAATAGAATGGTTGTCTAGAGGCTAATTTAGCAGGAAATAAGCAGTTGCTTTTCAATGTCGGGGTCTGTCGGCCTGTTTTTTGTTTTGCATGCGATGCATCGTTTGGTGGCGCAACAAGCCTTCAATCGGCCTGCCGGGATTGACTCACCGCAAGCCAGACAGATGCCGTATACTCCTTTTTTGGCTCTGTCAATAGCTTCGTCGATTTTCCCAAGCAGCTGGATCAGGCTTTTCAATCTTGTGCCGTTGGCCAGATGGCTGTCAATGTTAAAACAGTCCGCCAAATGGTCTGTTCCGGCTATTTGCTCTTCTGCTTGCGCTGTTAATCCTTCGGACAGAGTTTTTCTTGCGGCCCTGATGCATTCTTCCACCCGCCTCCTTTCTTTCAGGAGTTCTTTTTCCCACGCCTTGGCAACGCTCTCTTTCTTCGCCTTTGCCATTCCATTCTCCTTTCTTGATTGTGAGGGAACTATTTTCTATATTTATAAATCTTTTTGATTGTTTTGTCAATTTATCAATATTAATTGTTATTTTTTTTATCTATCCGTGATATTTTAAAAATGAGTCCCATAGTGATCTCAAGAACTAATATGTTTGTCTTTGGGATTATATTCTTGAGTCAATCCTTATTCCGGATGGATAACTTTGTTGAATTGGTTAATTTTTTTTTCTAATTTTGGAGTAAGTAATTTTTTTTCTAAAACCATAGCCGCGGCCGCGCGGCTTTTTTCAATTAATTCTATATCAAACAAAGAGGCCATTGATAAGTCGGGCGTCCCCCACTGGCGAAGGCCGATAAAATCTCCCGGGCCGCGTATTTTTAAATCTTTTTCAGCCAGCTCAAAGCCGTCTTTGGCGCTAATAATCGCTTTTAACCTTTGGTTTGTTTTTTTGAGCTGCGAGTCGGTGAAAAGAAAACAGTATGATTGGTCTTCCCCTCTGCCAATTCTGCCGCGAAATTGATGGAGCTGGGCCAAACCAAAACGGTCGGCTTCCTCAATCACCATTACGCTCGCGTTTTTAATGTCAATTCCCACTTCAATGACAGAGGTTGAAACTAAAATGTCGCTTTTGCCCTTCTTGAATTTTTCCATAATTTTTTCTTTTTCCAGCGGCTTCATTTTGCCATGAAGCATGTCTATTTTTAAATCAGGGAAAATTTCTTTTGAAAGTTTTTCATATTCTCGGGTGACTGATTTGACTTCAAGTTTTTCCGAATGTTCAATCAAGGGGCAAATAACAAAAACTTGTTTTTTTTCTTTGACTTGTTTTTTGATAAAACTATATGTCTCTTCGCGCTTATCCGGCGTTACTATTTTTGTAATAATTTTTTGCCTTCCTTTTGGCTTTTCTTTAATGGCTGAAATATCCAAGTCGCCGTAAACAGTTAGGGCAAGGGTGCGGGGAATAGGCGTGGCGGTCATAGAGAGGAGATGGGGGATGGTCGGCAGGCCGTCTTTAATTCGGGAAATGTTTTTTTGTAGAGCCGCTCTTTGGGCGACGCCAAAGCGGTGCTGTTCATCAACAATGGCTAAGGCCAAATTTTTGAAAGAAACCGATTTTTGGATAAGAGCATGGGTGCCGATTAAAATATCAATTTTTCCTTGTCTGGCCTGTTTTTTTGTTTTTAAAGAGTTGCTGGCTGATTCTTTGTTGTTGGTTCCTGTTAAAAGGCCAATTTTTGTTTTTGTTTCTTTAAGCAGATTTTTGAAGGTTTCAAAATGCTGTCTGGCTAAAATTTCAGTTGGGGCTATTATGGCCGCTTGATAACCCGCTTTGGCGATTTCTAAGGCGGTCATGGCAGAAACTACGGTTTTGCCGGAACCAACATCGCCGTTGAGTAAACGGTTCATTGGTTTTTCCTTTTCTAAGTCCAAAAAAATCTGCCAAGCGGCTTTACGCTGGTCATTGGTCAGTTTAAAGGGCAGTTTTTTAACAAAATCTTTTATCAACTCTTCATTGAAGGGAATTTTTAGCGCTTTTTCTTTTTTTAATTCCTTTTTTTGGGAAAGAGCCGCTAATTGGATTAAGAATAATTCGTCGAAACCAAGCCGTTTTTGGGCGGCTTGGGCAGATGCTTTGCTGTCGGGGAAGTGAATTTGTTCAATAGCGCGGGGCAGATCCATTAGCTGGAATTCCTTCTTTACGGCGCTTGGCAGAAAATCTTCTATCCGCTTTGTTAAGTACAAAAGCGGCTTTATTAAAAAGCGCAAATAGCGCGAGGAAAGCCCTGCTGTCTCGTGATAAACAGGGATCAAACGGCCAGTATGAACGTTTTCTTTGGATGTTAATATTTCATAAGCAGGATTTGAAAAAGAAAGAGCTTTGCCGTCAAATGCCACTCTGCCTGATATATTAATTATTTTCCCTTTACTAAGCGTCTGGGAGAGATATGGCTGGTTGAACCAAACAACTTTGATAGCGCCGGAGTTATCTTGAATAATTGCTTCTGTTATTGCTATCTTTCTTTTCCATGTCCGGCTGGTTGTAATTTCAGACACTTTTCCCGAGATAGTGGCTGTTTGTCCCTTTTTTAATTGGCTGATAGGGATAATTTGCCTGAAATCGTCGTAGCGATGGGGAAAATGAAAAAAAAGGTCCCGGATAGTTTTGATATTAAGCTTGTAAAGCCGTTTTAAATACGCAGGACCTACTTTTTTTAATTGTTCAATTTTAGTGTCTGGGGAAAGAATTGTCATTGGCGCGCCCAGCAGGAGTTGAACCTGCGGCCTCAAGTTCCGCAAACTTGCGCTCTATCCGCTGAGCTATGGGCGCGTTTAAAGTTTTAAGCTTTTGGCCAAATTATCCAGTAATGATTCCGGATGTCTTTTTTCTGGTATGTATTTAATTAAAAATTGTCTGATTTCCGCCGGATTTTTATTGCCCAAGGGAATTTTAATATAGGGCATTATGGTTTTTTTGCTGCGCAAGCTTATTTCTTTCACTCCCGGCGGATTGTAAAAAATCCAAAAAGACTTTAAATTATCAAAACTGTAAAGAGCGTCGTTAATCTTTATCCCATGGGAGCTAATAGTTAAATTAATTAATTTTGGCTTTTTAAAGGCAAAAGCCGTCAGGGAAAAATAGCCCAAAGCGATTAAAAGAGCAAAAAGCATATTTTTGCTGAAAATTGCCCAAGCAAACAAGGCGGCGGTTATAAGGCCGCTTATTAGAAACCATGATTTGCTTTTTTCAAAATAGGTGAATTCCGGCGCCTGCCAGTTGATAGTGTTTGGCATATAGTTTTAAAGTATCTTAAAGTTAATTATTATAAGCATGTATTGCCTATTTTATATCTCCACATTCTGCAATCGTCAAAATTATTGTTTATAGCATTACAATTACTTTCTAAATAAGCCCAGAGGACATAACCCCTAAGATCTTCTGTGGCTTTGTATTCATATTTGTCTAAAGTGGCTCTTGAGTTGCAGGTGTTTTCAACTAAAGAAATAATTTCAGTGTTATTTTTCGGAGGGGGAGGAACCCGGGGAATAAATTCTATGTTTTTGGGGTTGTAAGCTTCATTTGCTCCTTCTAGTACTTTTAAAAATTCTCCGTCAAGACTGCTTTTACAATCATTTCCTTGTTCGTCGGAATCTAAATCTATGTATAGAGGGTATTCGTTATACTCGTCATAATGCATTCCCAATGCTAATTGAATTTGTCTTATATTTGAATTCTTTTAGCGTCTCTCGCCTTTGCTCTTGCGGTATTAATGTTTACTAAAATAAGACTTGCTAAAAGCCCTAAAATAGCAATAACCACTAAAATCTCTATAAGGCTGAAGCCTTTTTGCTCCATGTATATTCTTGTCTAACAATTTAATTTTTTAAAATCTATATATATGCGGAAGGGGTGGGACTTGAACCCACAAGCCCATAAAGGGCGCTGGTTTTCAAGACCAGTTCCTTAGCCAATTCGGAGCACCCTTCCATCTTTTTTCTCTATTTCTTCTACAAATTTTTCTATATCCTTTAATTTATTTTGCAAAACATCATAAACAATATCATAATCTATTTTTTTGTAATCATGAGCTATAATATTTCTGAAGTCAACCATTTTGGAAAGCTCTTCAGGCAGTTGATGATTAATTCTTACAATAAAGTGGCGTTTAGCTTTGTTTTATAAAGTCAAGTTTATAGCCTTCCTCCATAAACCGGACTCTCGTGGGCTGTCCGCCTTGTTGTTATTCTGCTCCTTCGTTCTCAATTTCCACTTCATTCTCTTCATTTTCACCAACACCTCCCGGTTTTAATCCTGCGCCGGGCGTTCCTGCCGGCGCGTCATCGTTCGCCCCATCTTGCTTGCCATTCCCTGATTGCTCGGGAATTCGTTCTTGTGTGGTTGGCGGAACAAACTGGCGGCCCTGTTCAGGTACGGTACTGTCTGACTCTGATGCATCACCTCTTTGATCGCTTGCGTCCGGGCCAACACGACTAGGAATATCAACGGGTAGGAACTGCTTCACTCGTTCCGCATTTTGCATTGCGCGGTTAATGCTGTCTTGTGCTTGCGGCGGTACTTTTACCTTCACATCCTGCAATACTTGGAGGTGTTGCTGAGTTGCGCGCTCAACAAGCGTGCGTACTTCTGTCTCACCCGTCCCAAGCCCTTCGGCAATTTGGGAAATTTTCTCACCAAACGCGGCGTACTGTCCATACTCATCAAGCGCCTCCTCTACTTCTTCGGCCTCTTCTTCGTCGTCTCCGCCTCGTTCAGCTCTGGTCTGTGCCGCTCGCAAGCGCCCTTCGGCCGCTGCCGCGAAAATACCGGCTGCGCGTTCAGGGTTCCGTTCCGCAATACCTCGCAGTGCTTCAAGCTGTCCTGTCATGGTTCGTTCTTTGGCCGCACGTACACGTTCGCGGGCTTGCTCGGGCATGCGCTCAAGCACTTGATCAAGCGCGGAAAGATGCCGCGTTGTTGCGTCTGTTACTTCCGCCTCAAGGTCAATTTCGCCAATGCGCCCCGCGCGCTCCTTTGTTCGGGTAAGTTGTTCCTCGTAAAGCTCTGTTGCTTCTGTTGTGTTTTCGTCATCTTGCCGCTCGGCAAGTACTTGCGCTTCGGCTAAACGCTCCTCGGCAAGCGCAAGGTAACGACGCGCTTTATTGGCTTCACCAAAGGTGAAGAATGTGCCGATATCTTCAAAAAAGCGGTCAAGGAAGAATATCGGGCTTCCGGGTGTTATTCCTGCTGACGGCAGGTCATTCGTTTGCGCGCTTGCCGCACCGGAGAACAAAAATACTTCGAGTACAACAATCGCAATGATTTTTTTACTCATAACTCTTTTATTGCTTAATTATTTTTGTTGCGTGACTCGACCCTTTTTATTATATTATACAGATTATAGTTCTCGCAATCAACTTAAACAGGTATAGTGAAATAAAAAGTGCTGCCTATTCCTTCTTTTGATTCAGCGCCTATAATGCCGCCATGCCCCTCAACAATACCTTTTGCAATAACCAAACCCAAGCCAGTTCCTTTTGCGCTGGTCTTCGCAGCCGCCTCAAATTGTTTGAATTTACTAAATAACCGAGGTAGCGCTTCGCGAGAAATAGCCGGGCCTGTATTGGTTACGGCGATAATTAAAGAATCGGATATCTTATTGACATCTTTATTTAATAATGGGAACATCCCCGCTTTTTTTGCTTCTTCTTTTACATTTCTCCCTTTTTCGTGATAGAAAACATCAATAACAACCTTTCCGCCGGCGTCAGTAAATTTCAACGCATTAGAAATTAGATTATTAAACACTTGAGAGATTCGTATTGGGTCCAAATTAATTTTCTTTGGGATATTCTCATCATAACAAGCGGACAATTCTACTCGGACATTTTGAGCCGGAACCTTAAAAAAACTTATCCTGTTTTCAACTATTTGTTGAATGTCTGCAGACTCCTTATTAATATCAAGTTTCCCCGCTTCTATTTTTGCAACATCTAAGAGGTCGTTTACTAATTCAAGCATCTGCGCCGAGCCGTCATGGATAAGCGCTATGTATTCTTTGCATAAATCTTTTTCTTTTTTGAGCATATCATTTGTTATCATCGTTGCAGTCATTTTCTTTATGCCGTCAAGCGGAGAGCGAAGTTCATGAACCAGCATGGAAGTATAGTCCTCGCGTATTTTTTCAATCTCTTTCTTGGACGTTATGTCGTGGAAAATAATTACTCCGCCCAGCAGGCCGTTTTCTGTCGTTTCGGTTGTTGTTTTCACGGGAGCCGTGAAGATTTGAAAAAACTTACCGCCTATTAAAACCTCGTCAATCTTTAATATTTTGTTTGATGTAATGCTTTCTTCTATCTTATCTTTTATTTTATGTTTCTCATTTACTATATCAGAAAGATTAATGGCGGATAGAGTCTTATTATGCGCAAGCCCAAGGATCTGTTTAGCCGCAGGATTGATAACGGAGATTTTACAATGCGTATCAGTCATTATTATTCCTTCAGCCATGCTTTCTACCATTGCGTTTAGATAATTAAAAGATTTTCTTAGATTCCGCTCCTTGCGCGCCGTAGCGACGTACTGAGAAGTATTAAATATTAAAGCTGTTCCAACAATGGCGAGTCCGGGGTACAAAAGATCAAGTATAAAAAAATTGCCGAAACTGAAAAATGCAATCATGCTATAAAAAGCAAAAATGCCAAAAACTGCCAGTAAGAGCCAAAGAGTGTTGCGGATGCGGACGCTTATCCAAATAACAATAAACGAAAGCGCAAAAATTAACCCGACACTTACCCATGGATTAAATGTATAAGATACTTCATCTAAAAAAGTGTCAATGGCGTTTGCTTGAATTTCCACACCGCTCATTAAACCAAACGGTGTTTGGTAAAAATTTTTAATATCACTTGCTGTGACTCCGACTAACACAATTTTATCGTCGATCAACAGGTCCGGCGCTTTACCATTGATAACATCTATTACAGAAAAAGAGGGGTAGGTATTATTGCGCCCGTGATAAGAAATACGGACTGAGTCTTGATTGCCAAAGGGAGTTTCTTCAGACAAAATTTGGCCTCCATGCAAGACGCTTACTGCGCTCGCGAAACTTGAAAATTTATTGCGCTTTGTTTCAATAAAACGTACCACACCGTCAGAATCTACAACAACATTTGAAAACCCTTGGTAGGTATGAGGAATAAAGCGGTCGAGAGGCAAAGCAACCTTGTTGTCAGCCTCAATGTCAACAGATAATACTATGGGAACGGTTGCGCTTTTGAAAACATTTTCTAAAGCAATATCATCACTATCTCCCAGACGGGAGGGTTCTTTAAAAGCCACATCTATACCGATAACAGAGGCACTATTAAGAGCACGAATAAGGCGGCCAAAAGTTTCTCGAGGCCATGGCCATTGCCCTACCTTATTAAGGCTCTCGTCATCAATTTTAACTATAATAATTTCGCCAGAAGTAGGCTGGGGGGTGAATAGCAAATCAGTTCCTGCGTTTCGTAATGTGGAAAAAGGATCAAGAAGCGCGACAATACTGAAGAAAATTGAAGCTGTTAGCCAGACGAGCAAATGATTTTTATTTATATACCGAAGCATTATATAACGCACATTCAAAAGCTTGCGGCTTTTGAATGTTAGGTTAAAGACAATATGGAGTCGTTAGGAATGGTTCTAGTGATCCTGTGTAGGAGTGGGAGTTGGTGTAGAAGTAGTTTCTGGCCCATCTGTAGGAGTGGGAGTTGGTGTGGGTGTAGGAGTGGGAGTTGGTGTGGGTGTAG
>CAYQQO010000017.1:10099-12826 GCA_964420115.1 uncultured Candidatus Saccharibacteria bacterium
TCTGTAGGAGTGGGAGTTGGTGTGGGTGTAGGAGTGGGAGTTGGTGTGGGTGTAGGTGTGGGAGTTGGTGTGGGTGTAGTTTCTGGCCCATCTGTGGGTGTGGGAGTTGGTGTGGGTGTAGTTTCTGGCCCATCTGTAGGAGTGGGAGTTGGTGTAGGTGTAGGTGTGGGAGTAGGAGTTGGTGTAGAGGTAGTTTCTGGCCCATCTATAGGTGTGGGAGTAGGCGTTGGTGTGGGAGTAGGCGTTGGCGTAACGGGAATAAAAGGAATCTCTCCTTGAGGCCGTTGTATAGAACGGCGATCTTTAAACTCTCCCGGATCAATGGTTTCAAGCGCCTCGTCTGTTTTTATACGCTCTACATTTTCCAAAGCCTTCTCAATGCCTTCTATTGCTTGAGGAGGCGCTTGGTTTTTTAGATTTTTCAGTATGTCGGCATGGTGCGATATTGTCTTTTCTACAAGCTCACGCAAACTCGCTTTTCCCGGTTCAAGATCGCGCGCAAGTTGTGCTACTTCATTTCCGAATACGGCGTATTTCTGATACGCTTCTATGTTTTGTTTTACACGCTCGTCGTCGCCAAGTGATACACCTTCCTCAATATTTGCTAGATAATCTTTTGCCTTGTTTGCGAATATCTCAATCGCCTTTTCAGGATCTTGTATTGCCAAATCACCCAAAGAAACAAGCTGGCTGTCAATAGAACGGTTTTTTGCTTCTTGCACAGTACGTCCGATTTCAGGCAGAAGATTTTGAGAAACAACATTGACTGTTTCAATAGTGTGCAGTATTTTACTTATCTCGTTACTGTAGTTCGCTAGAAGCTTAGCGTCATTGCCCTGAATCTCTCCGGCGAGTTGAAGGAATAGATTATAGTCTTGCAATTTATCAAACGCATTAAGTGAACTTCCTTGAGCAGCATCAATCTGAGCTTTCCGAATATGTTCGTGCATAGTCTCAAGGCTCATATCTAGCGCCCGCGAAGAATTTTCAGAAACAACGGCTTGTATAGCAACATAATGTCCGTGCTGGGATAAACTTTTTGCTTGTTTAATGAATGCACGCGATTCTTCCGGCGCCCGCTCTAACACTCCATCAAGGACATCCGAATGCTCAAGCGTCACCCGAGCCACCAGCTCTTGTGTTGCCGTACGATCTAGTTGCTCGCTCGCCCTGATAGCTTTTGTCAATATATTTTCGTACTGTTCAAGCGCTTTGCCTATTTCTTTTTTATCTTCTTTAATAAGAGATTCAGCTTCGGCAAGGCGTTCTGACGCAAGGTACAGATATCTTTGCGCTTTTTTCTCAGCGTCAAATATCATGAATGTCCCAATAGCTTCGGAAATTTTTTCAAACGCGTAAAAAGGACTATCTGGCGTTATTTTTTCTTTTGCGATCGCGCGGCCTTGAGCGGCTTGTATTTTTTGCCGCACATCCGGCTCGCTGAGATATCGATCAACTTGCGCGTGAGCAAGAATTTTCGTTTTTACCTCTTCTTGACTCATACGTTCCCGAAAAAAATCATCGGTAGATATTGCTTGAGCTCCAAGAGTTATTTTTTCACCAGAAGCGACTTCAACGATTTTTTCCGCAAGCGGCAATCCGGTTTCAGGATCTAACGCGGTTAGGGCGACAGAACTGCCAAACACAGCAACGGTTGAGACGCTATCCTTTACTGCCGTCTCAAACTCAGTTCCTCGCACAGATGTTACTATTCTTAATGTTTCTATTTCATAAAATTTACCGGCGCCTAACAGCTTTTTAATTCTTGACCAAATACTCCCAGTTTTAAGCGCAATTCGCGAAGAATCGCCATTTTCTCGCAATGTCTTAACAACAAGATGCGTCCCCTCATTTAATGTGGTGAGTGTCCCGTTGGGATAAAGAAGAGCGGCTTTTCCGGAATCGGAGGTTTGTATTTCATCCCCTGCATTAATTTCAATACTTTCAACAACTGAAATAAAATCGGGGTTTCCTAATTGCTTGACTGATACATTGGGATTTAACACAAAAAGCACTGACGCAGGCTCTAAATCAGAAACAAGAGGCTCAATTTTTGAACTTTCAACAAGCCCTGCTGTAAAACCAAATACCAACAGAAAGCCGACAATGAAAAGCACGGCATAAAATAATTTGTTGTGAATAATTGTTAGCATGATATGAGATGTACCCCATAATCCACCACAAATCATTGCGGATTTGTGAGCAAATTAGTAGGAAGTATCTGTTTAAGATTGTTAAGATTGTTAAGATTGTTAATTGTTTGTTTTTGTCCGTCTATAGCAAAACCCTTGATAATAATAGTTTCTCAATCTTTACAGTAGCTCAAATACGAAATTGTGTGGCTTGTTTAAAATTTACCCGATAACCAACTGTGATAATAACATCTAAATTATAAAAATTTGTTAGATACTCTTTGCCGTCACTATCGGTTGTTAGAATTTTTCGAATAACTGATTTTTCTGCAATTCTTTACTTTGAAATATCTCTTTCAGATGATAATTAATGGCATTGATCTCTACATCAAAAAGCTCAGCCATGCGTTTCTGAGTTAGCCAAACTGTTTCTTCTTGGAAGAAAACTTCGACTTTAATGTCGCCTTCTGGAGAAGTATAGAATAAAAATTCTGATTGTTTTGGCACTAAATCTCGGCTCATGTTATTAAATTACCTTATGTGTAAGAATTAACCGCGTTGTTCACAGTTTTTCAGGATAAAAGTAATTAATTAA